>CAXMTQ010000082.1:2679-9227 GCA_964196205.1 uncultured Desulfobacula sp. | reverse complement strand
TAACAGCACACTATTTTAATGTTGTATCTACAATTACACTTGTATCAAATCTTATTGCCATACCTTTTCTGGGGTTTATTGTCCTGCCTCTTGGACTTGTGTGTCTGGTCTTTTTTCCATGGCTCCCTGCATTTGCAGGTTTTATAATCCAGGTGTGCAGTCAGATTATTTCATTATTGATAAAATTTTCTCAACTGCTTGTTTCCCTGCCATTTTCCTGGTCAAGGACAATTACATTGCAATGGGTTGAAATTGTAGCAATTTATATGGGTCTTGCTGCCATATTTTTAATTTTAAAGGGATATAAAAAATCGTCCATTGCAGTATTGGTTTTAAGCTTTTTAATGGTTATCTCCAATTTTGCAGATATCAGTTCAAAAAAAACGGTTGATAATAATTTACAGGTTACAATAATTGATGTGGGGCAGGGCAGCAGCACCCTTATCCAGACACCGGAAGGCAAAAATATATTAGTGGATGGAGGTGGATTTTCTGATATTTCCGCATTTGATACAGGCAGGTATATCATTGCCCCGTTTTTATGGAAAAAAAGAATAGGGACAATTGATTATGTGATTTTAACTCATCCTGAGTCTGATCACTTAAATGGTCTGCTTTTTATTCTTGATAATTTCAGTGTTAAGATTTTGATTAAAAACAGCGATACAAGAGATTCAACCACCTATGATACCATGATGAGAATCTGTAAAAAACATAATATTAAAATATACAATCCTTTGGAACACGATAAGAATTTTGATTTAAAAAGTGTTAAATTGCGGTTTTTTGACTCTTCAAAAGAGACTTTTTCATATAACCTGAATAACAATTCCCTTGTTTTTAAATTAATTTACAATAATTTTTCAATGTTGTTTCCAGGTGATATACTTCAACAGAGGGAAAAAAATTTAAGCAAATTAATGGATATTGATCTTCATGCAGATGTCATTCTATCGCCCCACCATGGAAGTTCATCGTCAAGCACAAAAGTTTTTCTTGAAAAAGTGTCTCCTGCAAGTGTAATAGTATCTTGTGGCTGGAATAATAGATACGGTCTCCCTGATGATAAGATTTTAAAAAGATATAATGCAATGGGAATTAATATCTTCAGGACTGATGAGAATGGAGCTGTTTTTATTTCAAGCGATGGTAATAATTATAAAATAAACACTTTTACAGATTTTGAATTATAAATTAATATGTACTATCTCTATTTTACCTATACTGTAACGATCGCTTTATTAATGTTTTGGGAATGCCAAAAAAAAAGAGGCCAAAGTGGTGGGCAATTATGGTTTTATTTGCTCCAGTTACAACTCCCTGGTTTATCTTTAAATTCCGTAAAGCATCAGGCATTATATTATTTATGGTTTTTTTAATGACCTTTTCAGCCGTTTGAGGAACAGAGTTTTTCCTCTATACAAAATATATGGGGAAAAACAGATATTCAGATTTGTCACCTGAAATACGACAAATGAGGCGCCTTACAGAAAATTTAAAGGCCACTACGGTAGAACTTGATAAAGCTCTGGTTAAACTGGCAGGTTTAAGTAGAGTTGACTCCCGAATTCATGAAATAAAAAATACCATTGATTTTATTTATGAAGTCAGAGACATTGAGGAAGCAAACAAGAATGCAATTTTGCGCCTTGAAAAATATTTGTATGATTATAAGAGCTTTTTTGTAAAAGAAGATTTTTCATGGTTATTTAAAATTCAGGAATTTTATGATAATCACAATGTTGTTCAACACTATAAAAGTTTGAAAACATATCTTGATGGTTTTGAAGATTTATTAAGATATACATATGTCAATTTTTCTAATATTAAAGATCTTAAAATCCAGGAATATCTGCAAAATTATGATCAATATTATTTAAGGTATCGCAGGGCTGTTGACAGTCATGACAGATTCAATGTAAAGCGCATTGATTTTCAGAATAAGTTTATAAAAAAATATCCAGAAGTCACACCCTATCTTCCAGGAAAACGTCAGACTGAAACTTTTAAATTATGGGGATAGTTCTTTTCCCCTGACTCTTTGAGAAACGGGATAATCACACTGTTTTTGTTGCCGCCTGAGACATCATAAGTAATGCTTACTATTGGCACATTGATTTTTGCTTCAAGTTTTTGAGCCATGGCTTCTGTAATAAGTCCCGGGCAGCAAAAGGCCGGATTAGTTTGAACCAGCAGCTTTAAATCAGGATGTTCATTTATGATATGGTGAATTTTTAAAATATTATCCATGGATTCACCGGTATGTTCCTGGAGAATGCCATATTCCGGCAGAATATTTTCATAGGAATCTTTTACCTCAAATGCTGATTTGCTCAGGATGGGTTCAAAATATTTATAATATTTTTTCTCCATTGCCTGCATGGCAACAAGAAGCGCACCATTGGAAATCAGACTTACATATTTACCCTCCTTGAACCATTTTTTAAAGTATGAACTTGCTATTATTTTAATATATTTATAATAGGGTGTTGTAATAACTTCACCCCCGTTTTCTTCAATAAAATGAATTAAATCCTGATTGAATATGCCATTATCTCTTGCATAAAGATCTCCAAAAATTCCAACCTTGGGCTTTGATCCCTCTTTTGTTTCAATACTTGAAAACAGCCTGCAGGCAGTTTTTAATGCCTCTTCCTTGGATGTATCTTCTCTAAATGCTTTACACAAAATATTTAATACTTTTTGAATGATAAGATCAGTTTGACCCTTATTGACTTCATATGGCCTGATTTTGCAGCCAACACTTCTCAGCAGCCCGCCAAACATATATGCATAATATGCATTGGTTGATGCTTTGAATGATATATCAAACAGAGAGAGTTCACCTTTATATACTTTGGAATTTTCAAAACCATTACCATGCCTTTGAAGTATTTTATTGATATGAAAGGGATACATCTTGATATTGCAGGCTATATCTGAATAATTTAACCATAAAGCACAATTGGACGGATCAAGATTGTTTTTTTCAACAGTAATAATAAATCCTGCTGCTATGGCATTCAGGGGAATACACTGCCCTGTATTGGTAAGAATACTTTTTTTCAAGGATTCTTTGGTTTCATCCATTAAAATGGCATTATAACCTTCACTTTGCATAACAGAAACAACCAGGCTGCCTGAAAATGAATCCCAGTTGGGAAAAATAATGGTTTTACTGCCCATCTTTGGTAAAAAGTCTGGATGCAGATGAGAAAGCTTGTGCTCTTCTGTTTTTACAGGGCTGCTGTTATGGTTTGAAAACGCACGCACAGCAGCTTCAATCCTTGTTTCATATCCAACACTTGAATCATGTTCATCAAGTTCTAATACAAGATAGGGCTTGTTAAAACTCTCCATTATCTGTTTAAAATAATCAATACCAAAAGAGTCGGGCGAGCATTTAAATGAGCTGATATATACGGGGTATAGATGATCACTTGTGGCAGCAATATATGCGGCTTTTATAATCTGGGCTACATATTTCCAGTGGATCTCTCCGAGCAAAGGGTTAATTTGTGTGAAATCATGGTTTTCAAAATCAAGCATATCCTGGAAAAAAGTTTTTATACCCAGGTTATTAAAAATCTGAGGAATATTGTTATTCATTGTTTTGCTTAAAATGGTATAGGGCCTGCCAAGAAGAACAACATCAATGTTTGAATCTTGAGATTTGTATTGCCGGTACAAAGCTTTTTTATTTGAGTCAATCTTTTTTTTGAGTTCCAGAGCATTATCATATGCACTTGAGATATCAAAGAAAGAGAATAAAAAATTGGAAGATATTTTTTTTAAGGATTTATAAAGCTCAAGTTTTGTATGAAAATTGGTATAAAGATACTTTATAATCGGAGATATTAATTTTGATTTATCAAACTCTGGAAGGCAGGAAATAATTGATGGAGCAAATTGAGTATAATAGCAATGCTGACGGCGCCCCTCTTTTTTATTGTGTTTTTCTTCAAAATAGAATGGTAAAAAGACGTAATCGGTTTTTTCCATTAAATATTTGACATGGCCATGCAAAGATACAACAGGGGCGCAAAATTCTGCATTTGCATTGAGCTTTCCCAAACTTACAGGGCTTTTAAGATTTGAACTGGTCCTGGTTTTGATTCCAAGTTTTGAAAAAAAAGAGATCCAGAATTCATGATCTTCTACAAGATGAAGGGCATGAGGTATTCCAATGGTAAAGTCATGTTTAATTAAATTGTTGCTAATTGAAGGTTTTTTAAATTCAGGGATTGCCTGTTTCCTTATTTTCAGTAAATCATAACTGTTTTTCTTTGGAATCATTTTTTTGGTATCGTAATCCCTGCCGCACAAAAAACCATATGCAACTGTCTGTCCATGAATGTCTGCAATTGTAAGCTTGCAGTTATTTGTGCATAATTCACAGGTCTCCTGGCGCAGAGGAATTTTGTGTTTGTATAAATCAAATCCTCTAAAATCAGATGACTGGATCTGCTGCTCTTTTAACAACAGTGCAACACCAAGAGCACCTGTTAAGTGGCAATATCTTGATACATGAATTGGTTTGTTCAGTTTTTGTTCAAATGCTGCAATAAGTGCCTTGTTCCTCGCAGTTGCTCCCTGGAAAAGAATACAGTCACCAATTTTTGCAATGTTTGCAACTTTGGTGAGATAATTATCCCTTACAGAGTGTAAAACCGAAGCGAGAATTTCATTTGTTGTATAGCCATTGGCAAAGTAATAATTAATATCCCTCTCCATAAATACAGTACATCTGTCACTTGTCACAGGAGATGAAACTCCTTGTGTACGTTCAGAATACTCGGATAACGGGCAATCCAGTTTTAAAGCCTGCTCTTCTATAAAACTTCCGGTCCCTGCGGCACACACACTGTTCATAAAAGATGAAGTTACAATACCATTCTTCAGCAGGGTAAATTTGGCATCCTGCCCGCCAATTTCAATAATCGTATCCACATTTTTATTTAAATTAACCGCTGCTGTGGCATGGGCTGTAATTTCATCCGGTTCTATATCAGCACCAATGATTTTACCGCTTATTCTTCTGCCCGATCCTGTGGTTCCGCATCCTCTGATCTCAATTTTAATTTCATAATCTTTAAAGAAATGATCATAGGCTTTAAATATTTTTTGAACTGCTTTTACCGGCTTTGATGCTGTTTTAGTATAAAATCCTGCAATGGGCAGTCCATCTTGATTTATAAGGATGCTTTTTGTGCTTGTTGATCCTACATCCATTCCAAGATATCCCTCTTTGATTTTAATTTTATCAGGATCCTGATAAATATCTATTTCAACATCTTCTGAAACTGTAGAAGAAAAACATTGAAAATCTGGATATTGTGACAGTTTGAGTTCAAGCTGAGGGTATGTGGGGATATCCTCTTTTTTTGATGTCACAAAAAAATCTTTTATTGAAAGACAGTGAATTTTTTTAATATTTTCTTTGCTTTCTTCAGCAGTTATTATATCATCAAGAAGGCATAACGAGGCACCTATTGCACAATAAAAATTTGATTCAGGATCAATTATAAATTGATAATCTGTAATTTTTTCAAGATGATTTTTAACACAAATATTAGAAGAGACACCTCCACAGAAGATAATTCTTTTACCCATATTTTTGTATGTAAAAAGAGTGTTGGAAATGTTTTTTGCAAGGCCATGGCATAAACCTTCGCAGATCTGTTCAATATTATAACCTTCCTGCTGAGCATGAATAAGGTCTGTTTTCGCAAAAACAGCACAGCGGGTTGCAATATCTGGCATTTTTCTGGAATTTAAAAGCGCTTTTTTGCTGAGTTCTTCAGAACCTCCCAACAGATTCAGTCTTCTGGCCTGTTGATCAAGAAAGCTTCCTGTACCTGCAGCACAGGAAGTATTGTGTCTTGCACCAATATATTTTCCATCAAAATTAAATCGGCTTAAAGAAAATTTTTCACCACCAATATGTAAAACAGCATCAAATTTTTTATGGAAAAATCTTGCTGCTTTTATAATGGTCAGTTGTTCGTCATAGGATTGATGTGCATTTATGTATGAAGGAGAAGCATTTGTGGCAGCAATATAGTGTATTTTATTGATATCAATATTTTTTATTAACTTTGAAAGGCATTGTTTGATCTCTCCATGATGATGAATGGAATCTGTATGGACAAGCCTGCCTTCAGTGTCTATAACTGCAATATGAATACATACGGAACCTACGTCAATGCCGAGAATATTTGAAGATGATGTCATGTTTTTTTAGTATTTTCCCTCTATTAAAATTTTCCCTCAACACCGTAATTGGACAAATTAGCGGTTTCTGGCCGGGCACTATTTATAATCTCTTTAACCCAACTAATATAACATATTTCAATCATAAATTGAATCTTGAATTTTATAAATTTAAAAGTTATAAACAGTCATCATGTTAGTTAAAATCATTGAAAATTTTGGTGCAAAAATCATAAAAATTATTGAATCTGTTGGCAGAGCTATGATTTTTTTTTTAACCGGGACAGCGAATATATTTGTTTTACCCTTTCAATTTAATAAAATAATTGACCATA
>CAXMTQ010000082.1:723-2627 GCA_964196205.1 uncultured Desulfobacula sp. | reverse complement strand
TGTTATTGCTTTAACCGGTTTTTTTACAGGAATGGTTCTTGGTCTTCAAGGTTACTACTCTCTGCTTAAATATGGTTCTGAAGCAGCTCTTGGGTCTGCTGTTGCCATGACTTTGATTCGTGAATTAGGCCCTGTTTTTACCGCTATTATGATCACAGCAAGGGCAGGCTCTGCAATGGCAGCAGAGATTGGGGTCATGCGTATTTCAGAACAGATTGATGCCCTTAAAACCATGCATATAAACCCTGTCCGATTTTTGTTTACCCCGAGGATCATAGCTTCTATTATTAGTTTTCCTCTGCTCACAGCATTGTTTAATATTTTTGGGCTTTTCGGAGGATTTGTTTCAGGTTCGCTAATGCTTGGGATCAATAAATATGTTTATATGGATACTGTTATCTCAAGTGTCTCTGTAAATGACATTACAGGGGGGTTCTATAAAGCATCTGTTTTTGCTGTTATTGTGACCACAATATGCTGTTATCAAGGATTTTATACGCATCTGTTCAAAGGGTTTGGAGCCAGAGGTGTCAGCCTGTCCACGACCAATGCAGTAGTACAATCCTGCATATTTATTTTTATTTCCGACTATATTATAACATTTTTTCTGGTTTAAATAATGACAACTCCTTTTATTCAATTTGCAGATATTAAAAAGAGTTTTGGAACCAATAGTGTTTTGGAAGGTATTAATTTATCTCTTTATAGAGGCGAAATTATTGCTATTATCGGGAAAAGCGGCACTGGTAAATCTGTACTGCTCAAACATATCATAGGGCTTGTTGAGCAGGATTCCGGGGAAATACTTATTAATGGGACACCCCTTAAGCAATTGTCTTTCAAGGATAAAAAAAACTTTCAAAAAACATTGAGCTATATGTTCCAGGATAATGCTTTGTTTGATTTTATGAATATTTATGATAATATCTCACTACCATTGGTTGAGAATTCAAATTTTCCAAAAGATCAGATAGCAAACAGGGTTTTTACCCAAATGAAGCAATTGGGATTAACCGGAATAGAAAATAAATTTCCTGCCCAGCTCTCAGGAGGTATGAAAAAGCGTGTTGCCCTTGCAAGAGCTCTTGTAACTGACCCGCAAATTGTTTTGTTTGATGAACCTACAGCAGGACTTGACCCGGTTAGAAAGAAAAATGTACATTTAATGATACAAGAGTACCAGGAAAAATTTGGATTTACTGCTATAATCGTTACCCATGATATCCCTGAAATTTTTAATATTTGTCAGCGTATTGCCTTGCTGGATGAGGGGATAATTAGATTTGAGGGATCAAAAGAGGAGTTGTTTAATTCTCAAAGTAAAATATTAAACAGTTTTATAAAAGGCGAAAATTTTTGAAATTATATATAAATGAAGGAATAACATGAACAGGCGAAAAACTGAATTTTATGTAGGACTTTTTGTTATTATCGGTATTTTATGTATTCTTTACCTGTTTGTTAATCTTGGCTCAGTTAATTTCAGTAGAGACAGATATTATCCTGTCCATGGTTTTTTTACGTCTGTATCAGGGCTTAAAACCGGAGCCAGAGTTGAAATGGCAGGAGTTAAAATCGGTATTGTTTCAAATGTGAGTATTGATAAGAAACAGCTGCTTGCAAAAGTTGAATTCAGTATTAACAAAGATATTGAGCTTTCTGAAGATATTATTGCTTCTGTCAAGACAGCTGGTATAATTGGACAAAAATATATTGATATTTTGCCGGGAGGTTCTGATATCATGCTTGAAGCAGGAGAGGAAATATACAATACTGAATCATCACTTGATATTGAATCCATTGTCAGAAAATTTATTTTTGATAACAATTAATAAAACCAATTAATATGAGACCTTTGAATAATGTTCAATTTTGTTTTAGTGCAAGGAAGATGAAAATTATAA
>CAXMTQ010000082.1:0-677 GCA_964196205.1 uncultured Desulfobacula sp. | reverse complement strand
CACTCCTGTTCTATCAGATGATTGTATATCTGATTCGTATGTTTTGTACAAAACCAATCAGAATGATAGAATTATGCTTGCTCTGAACAGCCAGCCCATACCTGATGAAAAAGAGTCTGTTGATGAGCTTGATGATGATTTCTTTGATGATGATTTTGATGCTACAAAACAGATACAACAGATTGCTGATCCGCTGTACTATTTTAATTATGCAATGTATTCTTTTAACGATTTTCTCTATTTTGCTGCTTTAAAACCTCTGGCAACCGGATATAAAGCTGTTACTCCCACTGCTTTGCGCAAAGGAGTTAGAAATTTTTTCCATAATCTTCTGTTTCCTGTCCGGTTTGTAAATAACCTTTTGCAGGGGAAAATCAAAGAAGCAGGAACTGAAGTTGGAATATTTTTAATAAATACAACTTTTGGTTTAGCAGGTTATCACCAGGTGGCTCAGGATGATTTTAATTTAAACACTTCCAATGAAGATCTGGGTCAAACCCTTGGTTCCTACTCAATTGGCAATGGCTTTTATCTTGTGCTTCCTATCTTTGGGCCGTCAAGTTTAAGAGATACTTTAGGGCTTGTCGGAGATTCTTTTTTAAAACCTGTTAACTATGTAGATCCATGGGAAGTGAGAGATGGGATAAAGGCCTTTGATACAATTAATTCAACTTCAT
>CAXMTQ010000081.1:0-9305 GCA_964196205.1 uncultured Desulfobacula sp. | reverse complement strand
CACAGTGAAAAAACTCAAAGATACCGATACAAATCAAAACAATTTTCAGTTCAAAATTTAATCAAAGATAATGCAAGTATGTGTAACTTTTGATTTGTATAAAAAATGACTACTGGAAGATGAAAGTGTGGGTAAAAAGTCAAATTTCATGAATCATTAATGATAGATATAGATAGTTTTGAATTTATGTCAATTGCCAGATTTCTTTCAATGTTTACAAATATAGGATATTGGTAATGAGCTGGACATTTGTTGATTACCTCCTGTAATTCTTATTCGGTTTTTTGTGTTTCAAACACTGACTGATATATCAATACTATTTTAGCCCATATATCAGTAAATTTTAATATTTTGTCAATATTAAATTATGGGTTGTGGTGAGAAAGATTGGTTCTATTCTTCAAAGCAATTATGAGATAAATTTTTTCGATCTCTTGTTGTCAGAAAATTATCAGTATTCATTCACTTGCTAATCCATGGCGATTTTAATGCCAAGATTGTGTTCTTGGGCCTGTTTCATGGCAAGATCAGCAATGGCAGTATCCTGAACACCTGTTCCTGAAAGGTCACATATGGTGATCTGATCCTGAGACTGTCTGCCTTTTTGTTTGCCGGATATAATGTCACCAAGTTCCATAATCAAGGTTTCATCAAAATTGGCATTGTCAGCTTTGGCGTTGAACAACTCTCCCATTGAAAAACTCTGGGATTTTCTATCACAGGCTATGAGATCTACTTTAGTAAATACATCTGACATAATCTCCTGTTTTTCAGGCAGATCTGCTCCCATGGCAGTGATATGAAGGCCCGGGTGTAGAAAAGCAGGATCTACAAATGGTATTTTTGAAGGGGTGCATGTTACAACAGATTGGGCACAGGTGATAACTTCTTCAACATTTTTGGCAGCATATACCTCTACCTTAAGTTCATGTCCCATCTCTTTTACATATTTTGATAAAAGTTCGGGATCACGGTCATAAACAATCAATTGTTTGAAATCCCTGATCTGTTTTAAAGCGGTCATCTGATAACGACCCTGGGTACCGGCACCGATAAGGCCAGCGCAAAAAACATTTTCAGGGGCAAGATATTTTGCTGCCACAGCTCCTGCAGCAGCAGTCCTTATGTCTGTCAGGTATGCATTGTCCAATAATATTGCCTCTGTCATACCGGTTTTTGCACTTATGACCACCATCATGGCTGGACTTGAAGGCAGACCAAGTTTTCTGTTTTGGAAAAAACCTGCACCAATTTTTACGGCAAATCTGTCAAGCCCTTTTACATAGGCTGATTTAATATCCACATCACCTTCATATTCCGGGATTTCAATATGCATAATTGGAGGCATTGTCACACTCCCCTTTGAAAGCATTTCAAAACCTGATGCAACAGCATCTATTGAATCACGGTCAACATTAATGATGGAGCGAAGTTCTTTTTCTGTCAATATTAAAACATTCATTTTAAAAATCCTTTCTGGAATGCTTGTGGCAAGCACTTGTGAAAGAGCAAGTTAAGCCCATGTCAGCTACATAAAACCGTGAAAAGGTTTTTTGACAACCGCATTGAATACATAATTTATCATGGTGATATAATCAAATACCGGCAGTCCTGTCAGCTCAGACACAGTTTTTGCATATGGCGGCATAACACTGCACTCTAAGAGAATGGCAGCTACTCTGTTTTGTTCTGAGGTTAATTTTTTTGTTGCTTGAAGTACTTCAGTTTTGATCTTATCACTGTCAAGGCTTCCTTTCTCTTCAAGCACAGCTGTTCTAAATTCCTGAAAAGTTTCAACACCTTCAATAACAATTCCTGATAGTGTCTTGATACCAATGGTATTTAAAAATGAATCTGTCAGGTTTTTTTTACTTGCAGTAAGAATACCTATATTTTTATCATCTGGTATCATTTGACTGATAAAGGGAATCTGCAAAAGAGAGGATAAAAAAACCGGAAGCTCCAGATCTTTTTTTAATCGGTTCTGGTGCAATGCCATAAACCCGCAGTCTCCAGTAACAGCACGAACTCCATTTTCTTTAAGACTCTGGGCAGCATTCAATAGTTTTGGATAAATGCTTGGATCACCTTGTAAGGCTTTTTTTACGGAAAATCCCTCAACTTTTTTAAATCTGACAGGAAAATCATATGTTGTAGCATTTGCCACATCACCTGGAATAAAAGGAACAGGTGAGTCCAGCAAAAGAATGCCAATAGCTTCTCCATATGATACCTGATGTGATTTTCTGTGATACAACATATTTCAATCCTTTTTTATGAATAACTGCCTTGGAACCTTGGAAAAAGTATCGCATCCATCTTCTGTAATATATATGGCTTCACTGCATTCAAACCCAAGTGTGTCTGTCCAGATGCCTGGCATCACGTGAATTGTCATTCCAGGCTTTAGAATGGTTTTGTCTCCAGGTCGAAGACTTATGGTATGTTCTCCCCAATCCGGCGGATAATTCAATCCAAAGGCATAACCGATTCTTGATTCCTTGACCACCCTGGAACCTGCAATGGACTCCCTCCACTTTGCCTCAATCTCTTGAGCTTGGATACCTGGTTTGATAAAATCCACAACACTGTTAAGCCCGTGAATTACTGTTTTTGAAACATCAATCAATTCCTGGTCAGGCACTCCTGTTATTACGGTTCTGGAGAGAGGTGCATGATAATGGTTTTTACACCCTGATAATTCAAGGAGTACTATTTCATCTTTTTTATATCTGCGGTCTGTCCATGAAAGATGTGCTGTGGTGGTTCTTTTGCCTGAAGGCATTATAGGAATAATGGCAGAATAATCTCCTGTAAATTCAGGTGTACCTGCAATCATGGCTTTGTAGACTTCGGCTGCTACATCGCCTTCGCGCACCCCTGGTTCAATTAGTCTGACTGCCGTTTCCATTACTTTTTCAAGAATCTGACCAGCCTGTTTCATGACTGCTATTTCTCTATCTGATTTAATGGCACGAATCCAGTTGATTATAAGTTCACTGTCACGGATATCAACATTTGGAAGTCCCTTTTTCAGAGATTCAAAGCATTGAGCTGTAAAATAGTAATTATCTTTTTCAACGCCGATTGTTTTATCATCATATTGATATTTTTTTATCAAGTCAGATACAAAGTCATAGGTGTGACAACTCTTTGACTGTACATAATGATCTTGATATCCAATGATATTTTCACTGTCCATCCAGGTGGTGATACGTGCCCCGTTGCTGTCCTGCTCCCTGCCAAACCAGACCGGTTGATCGTGTTCCTTAAATATTATCAATCCTTGGTGGACATAAAAAGACCAACCATCATAACCTGAAATATAATTCATATTCGCAGGATCTGTAACAATAAGAGCATCAAAGCCTTTAAGATCCATCTGCTTCTTGGTTTTATTCAAGCGATGATAAAACTCATCTATATGAAAATTAAGCATTGGTTTTTTTTCCTGACAAAATGTTAAAAATAAGTTTTGTATCTACATTTCCTCCAGAAATAATTCCCGCAATTCTCTCCTGGAATCTCTTTCCCTTTTTTCAAAAGATAAGCCAGGGTTACAGCAGCAGCTCCCTCTATAAGAATACCGTGATTTTCATGGGCAAATAAAATTCCCTGTTCAATCTCTTTTTCTGTTACAAGTTCAATTCTATCCACATATTTTTCTATCATGGGAAAAGTAAATTCGTTGTCAAGACCGATTCCGCCGAGGAGAGCATCTGCAATGGAATCCTTCTCTTCAATTTCAACAGGTTTGCCAGCTATCAGGGAGTGAAACATTGCAGGAGCACTCTCCATGGAGACACCAATAACATTTATAAAGGGATCTGCTGTTTTTAAGACCTTTGCAATGCCTGCAGCAAGACCTCCCCCTGATACAGGAACGATCAATGTATCTATTTGAGGCTGCATTTCTAAAATTTCAAGACCAATTGTTCCCTGACCTGCAATAACAAGAGGATCATCAAAGGGTTTTATCATAGCAAGTTTCTGCTCTTTTTCAAGTTTGAGCGCAACTTCATATGCCTCATCCTGACTTTTTCCCTGCTGTACAACAACAGCACCAAATTTTTCCATGGCCTCAACCCTGTATTGAGGAACACGCTCTGAAAGACAGACCATGCATTTTATACCAAGATGTTTTGCCACATAAGCCACAGCCCTGCCATGGTTGCCTGTTGAAAAGGCAAGAACTCCTTTTGATTTTTGTCTGTCTGAAAGAGACAAAAGAGCATTCGCAGCACCTCTGAGTTTAAAAGACCCTGTCTCCTGGAGGTTCTCCATTTTTAAAAAGATATTTTTTCTTAAAAGTTCATGCAGGGGTTGTGAAAAAATAAGAGGAGTATTTCTTATAAAATTTTTTATCCGTTTTTGTGCAAGGAATATATCTTTTAAGCTTATATCATTCATAACAGCATTCTTAAATCCTTGTGATAAATACAGAAACAGGAGATCTTCTTAATACTTTCTCAGCAGTGGATCCCATGAATATTTTTCTTAAACCAGCTCTTCCGTGAGAACCTGCAAATACAAGATCATAATTGCCGTTATCGATTTCATAAAGGCAGCTTACATAGGGGGTGCCAATACGGATTTTACGCCCATACCCAAAATTTTTAAGTTCTGGGATCTCTTTTTCCAGTTTATCAAAAAGATCATTGGCATGGGTTTTAAATTTTTTTTCCACTTTATGGTATTCTGAATCAGAGAGAACATAGGTAAGATTTGTTGCATCTCTGATTACATTGAGCAGGGTCAGTTTTGAACTGTATTTTTTCCCAAAATCAATGGCAGCTTCTACAGCAGCTTTTGAATATTGTGAAAAATCCATTAAAACAAGTATGTTATCGTATTTCATCACATCTCCTTAATTTTAATATTTAATGGCTGATTAAATATTCTTAATCAGCCATTAAATAGTGTGGCATTTATATCATCCTGCAGCCAGGTTTGGTAAAAACAGAGCAATCTGGGGAAATGCTATCAGTATAATGGTAGCCAGGATCAGAATCAGTAAAAAGGGCAGGGCATGGCCGATTACTTCAAGATATGGTCGCCGGAAAATAAGCTGGGCCGTGAAAATATCACAACCAAAAGGCGGGGTTGCAGAACCAACTGCTGCCTGCAAAGTTACAAGGCATCCAAGCAAAATAGGATCAACTCCTGCACCTTCAACATATGGTTGAAATATCGGGCTTAAAATAAAAATGGCAACTATTGGATCCACAAACATACATGCTACAAAATAGACTACCACTATAATTCCTATGACTTTGAGCATGGATGGATCTGTTCCAAACAGCGGGGGAAGAATCTGGTCAGGAAGCTGCAGAAAACCGATCAGAAAAGAGAAAGCCTGTCCTGCGCCCACCAGAATAAATACCACTCCGGTAATAACTCCAGTCTGTAAAAAAGCATCAACTATGATCTTAAAAGTGAGGCTTCTATAAATAATTGTTTCTAATATCAGAGAGTATAAGACTGCAGCTGCCGCAGCTTCTGTGGGGCTGAAAATTCCAACATAGATCCCTCCTACTATTATAACTGGAAATCCCATTACAGGCAGTCCGTCTTTGATTGCTGCAATACGTTCAGAAGCGCTTGCCTTAGGCAGAGTGCCAACTTTTTTAATCTTGGAATAAAAATAGCAGTAAGTGGAGAACATCAGCAATATCATTAAACCCGGAATGATTCCGGACAGAAAGAGCATGCCAATGGAGGTACTGGTGGCTACACCATAAACGATAAATCCAATACTGGGCGGGATTAAAAAAGCAATATCACTGGAATTGATAATCAATCCAAGGGTAAAAGAACTTTTATACCCGGCATCCAACAGCATGGGACGCATTGTCCCGCCAATGGCAGCAACAGTTGCCTGGGTAGATCCTGATACTGCACCAAAAAGTGTACAGGCTGCATTGGTGGTGATGGGAAGTCCGCCCGGCAGATGACCTACAAAAACTTTAATCATTCTTATGAGCCTGCCTGCTGATTCTCCTGAAGTAATGATACTGGCTGACAGAATAAACATTGGCACACATACCAGAGCCGGCGGTGAGACACCTGTTATGACCTGCTGAACCATGGCAACAATCATATTGGGAGCAAAATCGGGCATATAGACAACAAGATATAAAATCAGTGATCCCAGCAGGGTGACCATGAAGGGAAATCCAAAAAGCAGCATAATTAACAGGCTTATTCCAAATAGCATCATAACTGATTGCCTCCTGTAATTTCATCTTCATATTCGCTTTGCTGGTCCGGGGACTGCCAGGGTTCTTTTTCTGTAAAATTTTTGATAATGGTCCTGATGTATTGAATGCATGCCAGACCAAACCCGATGGGTACGATCACATAAAATGTCCACTTGGGAACCCGTAAAGCTGCAGTCACATGTCCCCTTGACATGGCATTTGTAAGATACTCCCAGGATGCCCAGCACATTATTGCCATTACAATGGCAGATATTACACAAATTATGACAATAAAAATTTTTTCCATTTTGGGGGGCATTGAATCCAGAAAAGCCCCCATTCTTATATGTCTTGCTTTTCTAACACCGTAACTGACCCCGGCAAAAGTGGTGAGTATGACTAAGAATTTGGAGACTTCTTCTGCAAAATAGATACTTTCAAAAAAAGTGCGTGCAAATATATTGGTAATGAGAAGAATCCCCAGGGCTGCAACACAAAAAACAAGAATGGAGACTTCCATACCATTGACTATACGGCCAGCGTAGAGGTTTATTTTTTGAAAAGGGGTTAAAGGCGTGTCATCCTTATTCACTTCATTCATAACAGTAAGCCTCCAATCTTAATGAAATTGTTCTCGCATAAAGCTCATATATTAAATATACAGCTTTATGCGAGTGTTATAAAAAAGCTTGCTACACTATTTTATATTGAGAGCTTTTTTGGCTTTTTCAATATCGCTTAGCAATGCTTTAAGTATCTCTTCTGATCCCTCACCACCAATTTTAGTGAACTTAGGATATACAGTTTCAGCCTGAGCTTTAAAAGTGGCAATGGTTGCATCATCAAGAACATTAAACTTAAGATCTGGTTTGGATTTCAGCATCTTTGCCTTCTCTTCAGCATTTTTATTGTCAATCCATTTTCCGGCAGGGATAATAGCATCTACCCAGAAATTGCGCATTTCATCCTGAACGTTTTTGGGAAGTCCATCAAAGAATTTTGCATTAACTGTAGGAATTCCAAGGAATGGTTCGCTTTTAAGCTGGGTGCAAAAGTTCTGGACTTCAAAAAATTTCATACTGCTGATGGCAAACAGAGGATTTACCTGGCCGTCAATCAATCCCATCTGAAGCCCTGAGTAAACTTCACCATAACTCATGGGAGTTGGAACTGCACCATATGCTTGATAATCTTCCACCAGAAGTTTTGAAGACATGACCCTGAGTTTAAGACCTTTGATATCATCAAGTGATTTAACTTCTGTTTTAGTGGTCATCCACTGCCATCCTTCAAACATGATGGAAAGAGGTACAAGGCCGTTTTTTCTAAAAGCTTTTTCTAACAAAGGATAAAATTCACCGTTTCGCACCATCCAGTCAATGACTTCTGCAACCTTTTCAGTTGGGAACAGATAGTTCAAAGCAAGAACCTGGCCCTGGGGAACAAAAGAGCTGATCCAGGCATAATCGGAAAATACATACTGGATAACACCCATCTGGGCAAGCTCATTGATATCACCTGTGGCACCAAGGGTTCCATAGGGGTAAACATTGACATCAATCTTATTGTCAGACCAATCTTTCATGTGTTTGGAAAAATTTCTTGCCCACACGGTCATGAAATCGCCTTCAATCTCTTCAGAAGCCAGTTTTGCCTTGATGGTTTTGCCAGAATAGTTGGCTGCACCAGCATAGCTTGCAGTAAGACAGAAAATTGCTGCCATAGCGATAATCATTAATTTTTTAAATTTTTTGTTCATGGTACTCTCCTTTTTTGAATTAAAATAAATAAAAAAAGTCTAATCAGCCCTTAACTTAATTTGTTTAAATAGTTTAAGGCTGCTTTGACATGTAACTCTACTCCTTTTGTTAATACATCTTCATCAATATTAAATTTTGGGTTGTGATGGGGTATATCTGTCTTTTTATCAGGATTTGCACAGCCAAGAAAAGTTAACACTCCTGGAACAATGGATGAAAACTCGCTGAAATCCTCACCTGCAATATATCTTGCATGATCTATAATATCAGGAGTACCAAACACATCCACAGCTGTTTTTTTTGCAAGTGTTACCATGTTTTCATCATTGATCAGGGGAATATTTTCATGCTCTATTTCAATATCACAGGAGCATTGATGGGTTTCACAAATGCTTTTACAGATCCTTATGAATTTTTTTGTGGGATTTTTTGGAGAATCACGGTCTGCAGTATGGAGAAACCTTATGGTGCCTTCAAGTTCAACCTGTTCCGGGATAATATTGGCTTTTGTGCCGCCATTAATCCTGCCAAACATGATAATAACAGGTTTCTGGGCATCCATCTCTCTTGTCTGGATGGTTTGGACATTCTGGATAATATCAGCAGCCGTTATCACAGGATCTATGGCCTCATGGGGATATCCAGTATGACCGCCTCTGCCCTTGATTTTCATATTAAAGACATCAAGTCCGCCCATTACAACTCCCGGGGTAATTGATACTCTGCCAGAAGGAATCAGACTCCAGATGTGAATTGCCATGGCAGCATCCACTTTTGGGTTTTCAAGGACACCCTGGTCAATCATATCAACTGCACCTGCAATCTCTTCATTGGGCTGGAATACAAATTTTATGGTACCCTGGAAAGATGATCTGTTTTTCATTAAAATTTTTGCTGCCACAAGAAGCATTGCCATGTGGGTATCATGGCCGCATGCATGCATTATGCCGTCATTTTTCGATTTATAATTGACCTTGTTTTCCTCTGTAACAGGAAGAGCATCCATGTCAGCTCTCAGCATAAGACACTGCCCGGGATTTCCACTGTCAAGCAGAGCAGTTACACCTGTTTTTGCCATGCGCTCAGGTTTTAATCCAATAGTTTCAAGATAGGTTTCAACTTTTTTTGCAGTTTCAAACTCCTGAAATCCAAGCTCAGGAAACATATGAAAATAACGGCGCAGGTCAATTATTTCCTGCTTTAACTCATTGATCTGGTTTTGAATATTATCCATCTTCGCTCTCCGGGTTTTAATAAAAATTTTTGAGATATAAGTTGCCTGCATTGTGCTAATCACATCTCTCCACTCACATCTTACACCTCACAAACTAAATCACAAAAAGTT
>CAXMTQ010000080.1:0-9402 GCA_964196205.1 uncultured Desulfobacula sp. | reverse complement strand
AAATGTTTTTGACTCTTATCCAGTAAAATTGTATTTGCGCCCAGTGTACCGAGAAGCTCTTTAATTTCAGTATTTACATAAAAAAGTAGTTTTTTAAGATCAGGATATTGGGGAAGAGCCTGGCTGATCCGGTTCATGGCGTCTCGATTGCGCTTGTTCCGAAGTTCCATGGTAATATCTTTTAAGACAATAATCATCTCTCCGGGATTGTTGTCCCGGTCTTTGTCCACTCCGATTCTAATCACTACATCCAGAAGTTTGCTATTTTTGGTAAGCCTTTTTGTGGTCAGATGCAGAATGTTTTTATTTACAGGTAATTTTTTGACCTCGTCATTGATTTCATTTCTCAGGAAATCGGGGCTGCAGAGGTTCTCGTTTTTACCTTTCAACTCCTTTGAAGTCCAGCCAAAGGTTCTGGTAAAGGCTGGATTGAGATAACTTACAAGCCCCTTTACATCCCTTACAAGGACTGGATAGGGTAAAAACTGCAGGAATCTTTTGTAATCACTTTTTACATCTCTTGTTTTCTGATCTGCCTCTTCTACATTTAAACTTTTTGATTTAAATGCTTTTTTCTCAAGCTCTAATTGCTCATATGTGGGTTTTTTTACCATAATAGCAAATATTTATTACGCTGATATCATTTGTCGGAGTACATAGTGCAGGATGCCGCCATTTTTAATATAATCAATTTCAATATCAGTGTTAAGTTTGACAATAACCTGAAAGTTTAAACTATTGTTGTCTTTTTGAGCTCTTACGTTTAATAAACCATTGGGTTCTATCTGATTTAAACCTTTGATTTCAAAAGTTTCATCTCCCTTGAGCCCAAGGGTATCAAAAGATTCTCCATCCTTGAAAACAAGCGGTAAAACTCCCATGCCCACAAGGTTGGATCTGTGTATCCTTTCAAAAGATTGAGCAATAACAGCTCTAACCCCGAGAAGGCTGCTCCCTTTAGCTGCCCAGTCCCGTGAAGAGCCAGTTCCATACTCTTTGCCGCTAAAAACAATTAAGTCAGTTTTTTCCTGCCTGTATTTTTGAGATACGTCAAATATAAACTCTTTAGTTTTTTCAGGAAATTTAAGTGTCAGGCCTCCAGTTTCAGAAATAAGTTTATTGTTTATCCTGATATTGGCAAATGTTCCTCTCATCATGACTTCATGGTTACCCCTGCGGGATCCATATGAATTAAATTCCAAGGGTTTTACCCCATTTTGAATCAAATACCTTCCTGCCGGGTATTCTTCGGGAATAGCGCCTGCAGGCGAAATATGATCTGTTGTAACTGAATCTCCAAGAACAAGGAGAGCTTTTGCATTTCGTATGTCCTTAAGATCAGAAGTACTGGCAGAAAAATTTTTGAAAAAAGGCGGATTTTGAATATAGGTGGAGTTTTTATTAAAATTAAAGGTTGTACTCTCTTTGGCGTCCAACTCCTGCCAGAGTTTGTCTCCTTTAAAGATATTTGCATACTGGTTTTCAAAGAATTCTTTTTTAACACTTTTTTTGATAATACTGTTTATTTCATCATGATCAGGCCAGATATCATCCATAAATACAGAACTGCCATCTTTTGCAATGGCCAGAGGCTCTGATTTTAAATCTATATCAATTTTTCCTGCAATGGCATACATCACCACAAGAATCGGTGACATTAAAAAATTGCCTTTAACTGACTGATGGATCCTTGCTTCAAAATTTCTATTGCCGGAAAGCACAGACATGACATCCAGCTTATTTTTCTTTATGGATTCTTCAATAAAAGGATCAAGGGGACCGCTGTTGCCAATACATGTCTGGCATCCAAACCCGGTGTTATTAAACCCGAGTTTCTGGAGATAATCCAGTAATCGTGCATCTTTCAGGTAATCAATCACCACTTTTGAACCAGGAGAGAGCGAAGTCTTTACATACCAGGGAATGGAGAGACCTTTCTCAATGGCATTTTTTGCTGCAAGCCCTGCTCCTATCATGGTGTAAGGGTTGGATGTATTGGTACAGGATGTGATGGCAGCAATGACAATACTTCCATTGGTTAGAGAATCAGGCTTGTTTTCAGGATTAATTTCAGTGGTTTTTCTGTTTTCAAGATCAAATATTTTTGTGGTTTTTGCTTTTGCTTCAGACAGGGAAATTCTGTCCTGGGGCCTTGAAGGACCTGCAATGGAAGTTTTGATCAAAGAGAGATCCACATCTACTGTTTTGACAAAATTTAAGTCTCTGTCATAGGTGTTGAAAAAACCACAGGTTTTGCAATATGCTTCAACCAGGTCAGCTGTTTTGCTTCTGTTCGTTGATTTAAGGTAATCAAGAGTGAGTTCATCAACAGGGAAAAATCCTGCTGTAGCACCATATTCAGGAGACATATTGGAAATAGTTGCTCTGTCAGTCAATGTAAGATTTTTTAACCCTGATCCTGTATATTCCACTATTTTTTCAACCACATTCTCTTTTCTAAGGATCTGGGTCACATAGAGAACAATATCCATTGATGTGATATGTTTTTTAGGCCTGCCTGTGAAATTAACACCAATAATCTGGGGAAGATTCATATAATAGGGCTGCCCGAGCATAACAGACTCTGCTTCAATTCCGCCGACACCCCAGCCAAGAACTCCGAGTGCATTAATCATTGTGGTGTGGGAATCGGTTCCAACAAGAGTGTCGGGAAAAGCTGCCAACCCTTTTGAGGTCTGTTTTGTTGAAATAACATTGGCAAGGTATTCAAGATTTACCTGGTGACAGATCCCTGATTCAGGCGGAACGACTTTGAAATTATCAAAGCTTTTTTGCGCCCATTTTAAAAGCTGGTATCTCTCTTTGTTTCTCTGATACTCTTTTTGACCATTCAAAAAAAGTGAATTTTTTTCTTTATAGTGATCAACCTGGATGGAGTGATCAACAATAAGGTCAACAGGAACCAGAGGATTGATTTTTTTGGGATCAAGCCCTGCTTTGTTTACAGCATCTCTCATGGCAGCAAAATCGACCACTGCAGGAACTCCTGTAAAATCCTGCATAAGAACCCTTGCAGGATAATATGCAATCAACTGGGAGTCCATGGAACAGGTTTTATAGAATTTTGCAGCATTTATGATATCAGACCATTGAATGGTTTTTGAATCCATGTTTCGTGCAAGATTTTCTATTAAAATTCTTGCAGCAAAGGGCAGATTGCTGATTTCTGCAAGGCCTGTCTCTTCAAGTAAATTAATATTATGGACTATAAAATTTTCACTGCCTACGGTCAGGTTTTGTTTCAAGCTATTGTTTGTCATTGTATTACTCCTGAGAATTTATTTTTTCTCTTCTTCCATTTTTCTCAAATCTTTTCTTAAAATTTTTCCAACATTTGATTTTGGCAGTTCCTGGGTAAATTCAACCACAGTCGGCAATTTATATGTGGCAAGCTTTGTTTTGCAGTAATCTATGACTTCACGATCAGCCATCTCTTCACCCTCTTTGAGTACAATAAATGCCTTTATGGCTTCGCCGCGTTTTTCATGGGGAATACCAATGCTGCATGCTTCAAGGATTTTGGGGTGTTCAAACAGGACTTCATCAATATCACGTGGATAGACATTATAGCCTCCTGAAATAATCATATCCTTAATGCGGTCTACAATATAAAAATAACCATCTTCATCCATTTTTGCCACATCTCCGGTTAGCAGGAATCCATCTTCGGTCATGGTTTTTTTTGTCTCCTCGGGTTTGTCAAGATAACCTTTCATGACCTGTGGGCCGCGAATGAGAAGTTCTCCTGCCTCACCAATGGGCATCTGCCTGGTATTATCTTCAAGGTCAACAATTTTGCATTCTGTATCAGATATGGGAAGCCCGATACTGCCTTGTTTTCTGACACCGTTAAATGGGTTGATATGGGTCACTGGAGTAGATTCTGTAAGTCCAAATCCTTCAACAATGATTGAGCCTGTTTTCTCCTGGAAATTATTAATTACATCTAATGGCAGAGGTGCACTTCCTGAAAAGCATCCCTTGACGCTTGTAAGATCAGTACTCTCTATATCAGGATGATCAAGCATTCCAATATACATGGTTGGAACCAATGGGGCAAAGGTAACTTTAAATTTACTTATGGCTTCAAGCAGAGGTTCCGGCTGGGGCTTGGGAACCAGTACATTGGCCCATCCCATTCTTATGGCAAAATTCATTGAAACCGACATTCCAAAGACATGAAAGATGGGCAGGGCACCAAGCATAACTTCAGCTCCTTTATCAAACCCTGGAAACCAGGCTTCTGCCTGCTGAATCTGATAACTGATGTTTTTATGGGTCAACATTACTCCCTTTGATACACCTGTCGTTCCTCCTGTGTACTGGTACATTGCCACATCATCAATACTTACATCAGCCTGTGTATAGTCAGGAGGACATTTTGCAATGACATCTTTGAATTTAAAAAGATCTTTTGCAGGGGCAACATCAGCGGCAAGGCCTCTCTTTTTTGCCACAAGCGGAAACAAAAGACGTTTAACAAAAGGAAGATAGTCACCGATTGTGGTGTAAATAATGGTTTTAATACTGGTTTTTTCCCTAAGTTTGACCATGCGGTTGGCAAGAAGATCAAGTGTTATTAAAAAGGTGGATTTGGAATCGTTAAACTGGTGTTCCAACTCTCTGTCAGCATATAAAGGATTATTAAGAACAACAATACCGCCGATTTTAAGGGTCGCATAATATGCCACAACACATGGGATGACATTGGGAAGCAATATGGCAACACTGTCACCTTTCTTGACACCAAAACTCTTTAATAAAGTAACAAATCTTGCAACCATTTCATTGAGTTCTGTAAATGTCATTGTAAAACCCTGAAAAATCAAGGCCGGGTTGTTAGGAAAATTTTTTACAGACTCTTCAAGATATTGAGGTATTAAAATATCTTTGAAATCAATAGAGGATTCTACATTTTGTTCATAGGAGTTAACCCATATTTTTTTTGAATAATCATTTTGATCAGTCACTTTTATCTCCTTTTTCTTATAATTTTATTAAGTTAAGTTAAAGATATATCTTTTTGTTTGATAAAAAGAAACAGGGTCGTCTGTCAAGAAAAATAACCATTAATCACATGATTGAATCAAAAATTTTATCTTAGAAGCGAAGAAGATTTTTGTTTCCTTGAAGATACGCTTTGTCCTATAATCCAACCGAGAAGCAAGACGCCTGACCCTGTAAGAAACCATTTTATCATTCCTGTTTTAAAAAGGTTTTTACTCTTCTCTTTTATAATTTCAAGCTCCCCGGATAGAGCTTGGGTCTGCTCCTTAAGTACCTTGTTCTCTTTGATAATTTTCTGGATATCTTTGGATTGCCGGGTAAGAGTATCATATTTCCCCTGGGTGTCTGAAAGCATATTGATTGATTTATTTTTTTTATCCAGAGTTGTGTTTAAAGATATCTCAAGTTTTTCTTTAGTTTGAGAATAGTTTTGTTTTACGGATGAGAGTTCATCTTGAAGCTCTCCTACGCTTGATTGCAGTTCCATGATTTTATTTGAAAAGTTTTTATTCTCTTTTTCTAATTTATTGATCATCAAAGTTTTCGGCAGAGTGAAGATTATAAAGTTTTTATCCACCCAGCCAATTTCTTTAGATTTGAGTTCAACCTTGTAAAATCCACTTCTTTCTTCAAGAACTACAACCGGGGTATTGCTCATTAAGGTTTTTTTTACAGCATAAGAGTTACCAGGTCCCTGTCTGAATGTTAAGAACAGCATATCTGAAACATAGCCTGTTCTGGCAGAGCTTGCCTGAGGAAACAGAGAGATTGTTATAATAAATACTATTAAAGTGAAAAGCGATTTTTTCATGTTTTTTTAATACCTCCTAATAAATTTTCTATTTTAATAGCAATCCTTAAGCTAATTTACAATAAAAAACTCTTGCAAAAAAATGCATAATCAGAGTATCAAATACCTAAAAATGTAGTTTAAAGAAACAGCTGGAATATAATGAACCAGACCTCTTATCAAAAATTGTGTATAGCTAATATTTTAAAGGGAGTTGAAGAAGGGCTTTCCAAGTATTCAAATTACAGCAGGGTGGCTCTGATTTTTGCTGCTCTTGAAGATGATCCTGTCAGAGTCTTTGATCCTCAAAATATTTTAAGGGGACATGAATCAAAGCTTAAATCAGTTTTTTATGATGATCATGATGGATGGAAAAACACTGTTAAAGAAAAAATTACAGGACAGCCCCATGGATACATTGTTTCCGATAATAAATTGTTATTGTCAGGATTAATATCCCATACTGGATGTTCCAATGAATTTTTTTATCAGATGTGGTTTACAGATCATCATCCTGATATGTGTTCTATCTATCCCACCCAGAGATGGTTGGAACAGGCAGCAAGTCTGCTGGTTCATGATTATAATTCAAAAGTTTCTGCCCTTAATTCCTCGGATTATGTTTTGAAAAATTACTCTCTGCAGGCTATTGCAGATTTTATTATTGATCAGAGAGAGGAAAATCTTGGATTTGATTCTAAAATGATGATAACGCCTGTTTTAAATGATATTTTAAATATATCAAAGACAAGGGAGGAGGGTTCCTGGGTCAGGGGAATTCTTTTTTTTATAGATCCCCAGAGGCTTGAAGAGATACCATTTATAACCAAAATCCAAAAAAATGAACGTCCTGTTATCAGTAATGTAAAACATATCAGAAAACTTCTTGTGGCAGTTGAAAATTCACAAAGGAAACTGGTGTCTGACGGATGTACTATTATTGGAGTTACAGATTGTGAGATTCCTGATTTTGCCATAGCAGCAGACTTTAGAGGAGATTATGGATTCTTAAGATTAGGGAAGAAAAAAATATCCTCTTTTTTCCACGGCAGTTTTCATTCAACCACCAGGGAAGCAAGAATGGTTGAACTTGAGGAGATTTTGCTGGATTCAGGCCTTGGAATAAACAAGGCTACTTTTTTGTTTCAGACAGTTTCAAATCTTGTCCATGAAGCGACAAAAGAGAGGCATGGATGTACACTGGTTGTTGATCTTAATGATACACCAGTGCATCTGTCAGGTCATGTATTAGATCCAGCCTTATCCCTTCTCGATCGAAAAAATCAGCAATTTACCGGCTCTCTTTTAAAAATAGATGGTGCTGTTCATATTACTTCAGATCTGAATATTCACGGGTTTGGATGTCTGCTGGACGGTAAGGCTATTAATTGGGAAAATATGGCCAGGGGCGCACGATATAATTCTGCCATGAGATTCTCTGCCGAGCACAGTGATGTTATTGTTGTGGTTGTTTCATCGGACAGGCCTGTATCCATAATTTATAAGGGTATTGAATTAAACGCTTTCAGTTTATGGAGACCAGTGTATCAATTTACACCTGAACCTGTGAACCTGAAACAATATGTAAATAGAGGAGTATTATGACACACGACCAAGACCATTCCCACGCTCATAGTCATAACCATGACCAAGAACATTCCCACAGTCATGACCATGCACATGAACACAGCCACGGGCATAACCATAGCCATTCCCAGGAATTGACCCTTGAACAGAAATTTGAAAAATTGTTAGGTCACTGGATTGATCACAATGACAGTCACAAAGATACTTTTTTGACCTGGGCCCACAGGGCTAAAGATGGAGGTATTGATGAAATTGCCCTGAATCTTGAAAAGGCAGGGCAACTGTCCCAGGAAGTTACCAAACAGCTTAAAGAGGCTCAAAAAAAACTCAAAGCTTTTATGGAACAAGAACTTCCCTGATTCTGACAAGAGCCCAGTCAATCTCTTTTTTTGTGATGATTAGAGGGGGTGCAAATCTTATAACATTATCATGGGTCTCTTTGCATAAAAGACCTTTTTTCATGAGTCTTTCACAAAAAGGCCTTGCTCCTCCAGCATCCTGATTGAGTTCAACACCGATAAGAAGGCCCTTGCCCCTGATTTCTTTTATATAGGGGCTTGGAATCTCTTTAAGTTTTTTCTGGAAATAATTACCAAGATCGGCTGCATTTTCAATCATGCCTTCATCAATTAAAACCTTTAAAGCCTCTCTTGCCACAGCGCATGCAAGCGGGTTCCCTCCAAAAGTTGAACCATGCTCTCCAGGCAGGAACACCCCGAGAACCTCTTCATTGGAAAGAACTGCAGATACAGGGTAACATCCTCCTGATAAGGCTTTACCGATTAAGGTTACGTCAGATTCAACATTTTCATGCTCTTCTGCCAGAAATTTCCCGGTTCGGCCAAGGCCTGTCTGTATTTCATCAAATATTAATGCAACACTGTTTTTTGTACAGATATTTCTGATATCTTTTAAATATCCATCCGGCGGTATAATCACACCTGCTTCACCCTGAATGGGCTCCACAAGAAATGCAACAGTGTTTTTTGTAATGGCAGATTCAAGAGCTTTGGCATCACCAAAAGGGATTGCCTTGAATCCAGGCGTAAAAGGTCCAAAATCTTCCTTATATTTTTCTTCAGTGGAAAATCCGATAATAGTCATGGTCCTGCCATGGAAATTGTTTTCACAAACAATGATTTCAGCCTTGCCATCAGGAATATTTTTGGTTCTGTATCCCCATTTTCTTACCGCTTTAATAACTGTTTCCACAGCTTCTGCTCCGCTGTTCATAGGAAGTACCATGTGGGAATTAGTCAGTTTACAGATATCTTTATAAAAGAGGGAAAGCTGGTCATTTCTGAATGCTCTTGATGTAATGCAGAGTTTTTCTGCCTGCTCTTTTAATCTGTTAACGATTTTTGGATGGCAGTGCCCCTGATTAACAGCAGAATATGCAGCAAGGCAATCCATGTATTTATTGCCTTCAACATCCCAGACCCAGATGCCTTTACCTTTTTCAAGTACAACATCGAGAGGTTTATAATTCTTTGCTCCAAATTTATTCTCCAGCTCAATAATCTCTTCAGTATTCATATTATTCCTGTATTAAAATTCATTGTATTGTATGTTCAGTATGATAATATTGCAGTTTGAAAACGTCAATAAAATTTTTCTGCAACCTTGAAGCAATGAATTTGCTTGCAGCCAGGAATGAACTATTATGATTTTTTTTAGAATAGTGATAATCGCAGGCGCACTTTATGTGGTCATTTCAGCATTTTTCTTTTTGTTCCAGAACAGTTTTATGTTCTTTCCTGCTCCTGTGAAATTCGGTGGGTGTCCTGAAATGGAAAAATACAGTGTTAAAGCAATCTCAAGTGGCAGATTAAGATTTTATCTAAGGGAAGTGGATAAACCTTTAAGCTGGATAGTGATTTTTCATGGTAATGCCGGATCAGCCTGTGACAGGACGTATTATGTTGATCTTTTTCAAGATATCCCTGCCAATATTGTTATATTGGAATATCCAGGCTTTGGCAAAGACGGTAGAAAAC
>CAXMTQ010000079.1:9176-9448 GCA_964196205.1 uncultured Desulfobacula sp. | reverse complement strand
TCAGGGTCAGGTGCCAGAAAAATTTCATCAGTGTTTTGGGCAAGTTTTTTTAAATTAGAGATAACCTTGGTTTTATCTTTAATATTAACATATTTTGCCTTAAATTTTTTTTCAATATCAATACCAAGGGTTTTAACAGGCAAGTCTCTGATATGGCCTGCACTTGCAGCAACATTATATTGCTTGCCCACATATTTTTTTAAGGTTTTAATTTTGGTTGGAGATTCAACTATAATAAGGGGTTTCGTCAATGGGATTCCTCCGGAATAGAG
>CAXMTQ010000079.1:0-9166 GCA_964196205.1 uncultured Desulfobacula sp. | reverse complement strand
ATGGCGGATTACATGACCTTCAAGCTCCAGATCAAGCAATTGAGATGTAATTTTTGAAGAGTCAGTTTTACTCTTTTCAATAAGCACATCAATATGTACAGGGTAGGGTTCTAAAAGATTAATGATTTTATATTTATCTGATTTAAGAGTAGTCGTTTTTTTTTGTAAAGGTGGTGCCTGGTAATTATGTTTAGCATGAATAAAATGATGAAGCTCATCAATGATATCCATTTCATTTTCCACAAGTTTTGCACCCTGTTTCAGCAGGGAGTGAGTGCCCTGGCTTTTTTTTGATTTGATGCTTCCAGGTACTGCAAAAACTTCTCTGTTATATTCATTTGCAAGGCGGGCAGTAATAAGAGAACCGCTTCTCTGAGCTGCTTCAACAATTATGGATCCACATGACAATCCAGCAATAATCCGGTTGCGTATTGGAAAGTTTTGTGGAAGTGGATCACTGTTTATTTTAAATTCTGAAAAAATTGTGCCTTTTGCAGCTATTTCATAAAAAAGATGTCTGTTCTCCCTTGGATATATTTTATTTAATCCTGAACCCATGACTGCAATAGTTTTTTTATCTGCTCTTAACGCACCTTTATGAGCCATAGAATCAATGCCCCTTGCAAGTCCGCTGACAATCTGAAAACCTTTTAAAGCAAGATTGTATGAAAGGTTTTCAGATGTACTTAAACCATAGGAAGTAGCATTCCTTGAACCTATAACAGAGATACACGGCGAAGTATTATCAAGTTGACCAAGGTAGGTCAGGAAAGGTGGAGGGTCAGGAATCTCTTTTAATAATAGAGGATACGCGGGGTCGGTAATTGTGACTATTTTAATTTTTTTTTTAAAAATTAGTTCCAGCTCTTTTTTTGCCGGGCTGTAATATTTTTTATGATTTATAATGCCATCTATAATTTTTGCAGATATTTTATCAATCAATTTGAGTTGGCTTCTCGGGGCTTGTAAAACCTTTTGAGGAGTTTGAAATTCACTGATCAATTTTTTATACATCTTGTTCCCGAGAAAGGGAATTTCTCTCAATATCAACCAGGGTAAATACTTTTCAAAAAAATTACTCAAAACTCTTTAATTTTTCCTCTGCTTTTTCAGCTGCCGGCGAAAAAGGGTATTTTCTTAATACTTGTTTTAAGTAATGGTGTGCCCTGTTGGAATCATCCAAAGACAAATATGCATACCCTGTTTTTAGTAAAGCCCCGGGAACTTTTCCTGATTTTGGATATTTTGCAACAAGATCTTTAAATATTGTAATTGCCTTTTTATACCTGTTCATAGAGTAATAACATTCGCCCAGCCAATAGGCAGCATTACCGGCAAGAGTGTTTTTAGGAAATTTTTTAATAAAGTCAGTAAAAAGATCTGCAGCAGTTATATAATTTTCTTCTATTAAAAGATTTCTTGCTTTTTTATATAAATCAGACGGGTCTATATGTTGTGTTTTACTTTTTTCCAGATAGGCAATCTTTTTTTCAAGCAGCGTGATCTGATCTTGAAGTTTCTCAATGGTGGTGTCCCTGTTTTCTATCTGAAGCTTCATATCAGCCTGCTCATTTTTAGCATCTGTAAGCTTAGATTCAAGGGATGATATCTCTATACTGTTTGAATTGTTTTCAATATTGCTTTCCGGATTCTTTTTAAAATTCGTAGAGCTGCAGGATACAAAGAATAGGCTCAGGAAGATAATAGTAAGACCATAACATATGGTTTTCATATTATATAAATAGTGCCCGATCGAAAACTGCAAATTTGTCCGATTACTGCGTTGGCAAAACATTTTAAAACCCTGTATAATAAATCATCTTTTATTAGCAGCAAGAACAATAGGGGTTGCTACAAATATTGAAGAGTATGTCCCCACGAGAACTCCTATAATCATGGCAAATGCAAAATTATGGATGATTTCTCCCCCAAGGAAAAAAAGTGAAAAAAGAACAACCAGAGTGGTAACAGAAGTTAAAATTGTCCTTGAAAGTGTTTCATTTATACTTTTGTTAAATAAAGATGACAGGGAATCTTTTGTTTTTGAGCCTTTTATGTTTTCTCTGATTCTGTCAAAAACAATAATAGTGTCATTTAATGAGTATCCTATAATGGTCAACAGGGCGGCAATGATGGGCAGAGAAAAATCCAGGCCAAGGATTGAAAAAATACCAACAGTTATTAAAACATCGTGGAGCAAAGCAACAATTGCACCCATGGCATAGTTAAGCCGTAAAAACCAGAACAGTGCAAGGGTTATAATTAAAGCTGCTGCAATTAAAATAGCCATACTCACATTGAATACTGATAGAAAATAGACTGCTGTCATTAAGGAACCCGCAGTTACTCCTGACAACATCCATTTTAATTCAAATCTTCCTGAAATATATATAGTGATAAAAAGAAGAGAATAAAATATTGCCAGTAGTGCTTTTCCCCTAAGGTCTTTACCGACTTGAGGCCCTACCATCTCTACTCTTCTGATTTCAGGTGTAATTCCGGTTGATGCTTTAATAGCATCGGATATTGATTGTGACAAGCCGTTACTGCTCATTTGAGACTTATTCGTCCTAATCAAAAATTCATAATCTTCTGCCTGGCCGAAATGTTGTACTGAAGCATCATTAAATCCTATGGTAGCAAGCCCTGTCCGTATCTTCCCCACTGGGACATCCTGGGAAAATTTAACCTGGATCAGTGTTCCACCAACAAAATCAATACCATAATTAGGACCATTATTAATAAAAAGAGATCCTGCGCTTATCAGAATAAGGATAGCTGATAAAACAAAACCAATATTATGTTTACCAATAAAGTCTATATTAATATCAGACTTGATAATCTGCATTATTTTCTTTCCTTTATATACTTAATTTAGATGATTGTCTGTTTCTAAGGATAAAGTCAAAAATATTTTTTGACAGAATCAAAGCAGTGAAAAGACTTGCAATTGAAAAAGTACGAGAGCAGCAATCAAGGTGGTAACATTTGCATCCAAAATTGTTAAAGTGGCTCTGTCAAAACCTGCATGAACTGAGGCCAGCGCTGTTCTTCCAGATTTAAGTTCTTCTCTGATCCTCTCAAAAATAATAACATTGGCATCAACTGCCATACCAATAGTAAGAATGATACCTGCAATTCCCGGCAGAGTCAGTGTGGCCTGTAAAGCAGCAAGTCCTCCTCCTATAAGAATAATATTAATAATAAGTGCAAGATCAGCAATTATACCTGCACCCTTATAATATACAGCCATGAATAGGATTACGAGAAGGCCGCCAATAAGCATTGACATAAGGCCCATACGCACGGAATCTGCACCAAGTGTGGGGCCAACGGTTCGCTCTTCAATGATTTCAACAGGTGCAGGCAGAGAGCCGGCTCTCAGAGCAATGGCAAGATCCTTTGCTTCATTTAGAGTGAAACTTCCTGTAATAACTGCCTTTCCTCCTGCTATCCTGTCCTGAATGGTGGGAGCAGAATAAACTGATTCATCAAGAACAATAGCAAGGCGTTTATGTATATTTTCTCCTGTTATCCGGTCAAATATTCTGGCACCTTTTCTATTAAATTCAATACCAACCTGGGGTTGCTGAAATTGATCAAATTCTACTCTTGCATTAGTTAAGAGGCTGCCATCAAGAAGGACACGTTTTTTAATTAAAAAAGGAATTTTTACAGGTGTGCCAGAGCCCTGGTTATATTTGTTTTGATATAAAATTGCATCACCTACGGGAGGCGTTCCATTAATGGCAGCGTCAACATCTGCATCATCATCAACAAGCTGAAATGTCAACTGGGCAGTTTTTCCGATGAGATTTTTTGCTCTCTTGGGGTCTTTAATGCCGGGTAGCTGTATCAGGATTCTATTGTCACCCTGTATCCTGATATCAGGTTCACTTACACCGAATTCATCAATTCTGTTGCGGATGGTTTCAAGAGCTTGTGCTGTTGCCATTTTTTTAAGAGTGTCAATCTCTTTTTCCGGCAGGGTAAGGTGAAAGGTGATGATACCAGCATTGGTTTCAGGTCTCTTTGTTATAAGGTTTTCAAAATCTTTAGAGAGAACAGTTTCAAATTTGGATTTATTCTCACCATTTTGAAGTTTTACAAGTATGGAATTATCCTTGAGACGGGAAATACCACGATGCTTGATCTCTTGTTTTCTAAGTTCCTTTTTGATCTCCTGAATGGTTCTTTCAACTTCTGCTTCAACAGCTTTTATATTTTGAACTTCAAGTAAAAGATGCATCCCCCCTTGAAGGTCCAGTCCAAGATTAATCTTTTTATGGGGCCAGGAGTTAAAAAATGTAGGCAGCAAGCAGACAATAGCTGCTATTATAACGCCTGTAATTAACAGGGTTTTAAAAGTAAATGATTTCAATTTTTTGAATTACTCCTGATGGATTTATTTTGAATTGGTTGTGGTGTCAGAGACTACTGCAGCTACATTACCACGGGTAATTTTTATTTTGACCTTCTCTGCTATCTCAAGCCCTATGGTTGTATCGTCTATGCTTATGATGGTTCCGTAAATGCCACCGGATGTAATGATTCTAACTCCTTTTTTTAGATTAGATATCATCCCTTTGTGTTCTTTTGCTTTTTTTTGCTGGGGTCTGATTAAAAGAAAATAAAAAATTACAAATAAAATAATAATGGGTAAAAATCCAGCTATTCCACCAGCCCCACCAGCCTGTCCTCCGGTTTGTCCCATTGCATGTGCTACACTAATCAAAATATATCCTCCTTATTATAGTTTTTTTGCAGGAATCCATATGGTTTTTCCATCAAACTGGATCCTGTCAATGTTATCATAGTTAAATTCAAAGAGAAGTGAAAAAACTTCATCCATATTGTAAATTATGATCTTGCTCAATGGTTCAAGAAGATTAATATTTGAAACCACTTTTTTATCAACAAGATTATAAATAATCACCATGGTCTCGGAAAATTTTAAAATTTTTCCAACACCTGAACTCATTCCCTGATCAACAGGCTCATCTGCCTTTGGGGAGACATTAATTCCCTTATGTTCATAGAATTCTTTTAAAATATTAAAATGGATATTCCATATATTGTCCCCTGGCCGAATCACATAAATTCCATATGTTTTTATTTTCTGGGGTGAAACTGCTCCGGAAGTTGCAATTTTTTCTTCAAAAACATTACCTTGTTTGATAAATGCTTTTTCCAGGATATCTCTCATTGATATATAATTGTCACCAATTGTAAAACTTTCATTGGATTTAACAATCATATCAAGACTATTTTTAATGCCAAATTCTGTTTTCCGTGAGTTCATGAGCTTTATGAGTTCATCGTCTTTTTTAAGCTCGTTATAATCTATAGTTGGCATTACAATAATATCTTTTTTAACAATTCCATTCCCGCTGTTGTTTATGAATTCCTTTCTATTCTCTTCAGATGTTAGTAATCCTTTAGTTATATTCTTTTCATCTGACAATTTTGTTTGTTGAGACCTGTTAACATACAGGATGCCCAATAGAACAATACCCAATAGAATAATAAGGGGTATTAATATTTTACTGTTTTTTTTCAGGAGTAGTCGCCTCCTTTTTTTAAATATTTATTAAACGTGTCTCAAATACACAATTGCAATGTTTATGTCAACAGCATGTTGCGGTTCCCTGTCTGTATTAGTCAATATTTATAAAGGTATTGCTTTCTCCAGATACCATATCAGGGTCACCTTCAATTGTAATTAAAATCTTTCTTTTTGATTCAATATCTATTAATTCTTCTCTTTTTTTGTTTAACAGATATGTTGCTACTTCTCTAGGGACAACTCCTGTTATCTCTTTTATTTCTGGTTTTAATGATTTCAGGTTTAACTGTCTTAGCAAAGCAAGTCCCTGGGTTTCCACCGATGGAATCTGTCCTCTGCCTTTACAATGTCTGCAAGCTTCATAGCTTCCAAAAGTGATGGCATGCCTGATACGCTGCCGTGACATTTCCAATAACCCGAATTTTGTTATGCCGCCAACTTTTGTTTTTGCTTTATCAGATTTTAGATGTTTTTTCAGGGCTTTTGTGATTTCAGCTTTATGATTTCGCTCTTTCATGTCAATGAAATCAACCACAATCAACCCTCCCATATCGCGAAGTCTCAATTGCCGGGCAACTTCTTCACACGCTTCAAGGTTTGTATGAAAGGCAGTCTCCTCAATATTTTTTTTCTTAGTGGATTTGCCTGAATTTACATCAATTGTAACCATGGCTTCAGTCTGTTCTACAACAAGGGATCCGCCGGATTTAAGAGAGGCCTCTTTTTTATAAATAGAGGCGATCTGATCTTCAAGTTGATATTTTGTAAATATTGGTTTTTCACCTTTAAAGAGCCTGACAATGTTCTTTTGTTTTGGAGCTATAACCATGATAAAATCTTTTACTTCTTTAAAAACATCAGGATTGTCAATTAGAATCTCTTTGACATCCGAAGTGAAATAATCCCTTAATGATCTCACAGCAAGGGTCTGCTCTTTATAAAGTAGTGAAGGTGCCTTGTTTTTAATGGCCTTTTCATCAATATCTTTCCATACACGCATCAAATATCTTAAATCTGCATTAAACAATGTTTTAGTGGCATTTCTCCCTGCAGTTCTGACAATCATGCCAAATCCATCATCAATTTTCATCTTTTTTACAATATTAACAAGGCGTTTCCTTTCATCCTCATCACTGATTTTTCTTGAAACTCCTCTTGTGGTATTTCCAGGCATTAAGACTGAAAGTCGTCCCGGCAGAGAGATATAGGTTGTCAGCATTGCACCTTTCAGGCTGATGGGATCTTTTGTCACCTGCACAATAAGCTCCTGTCCCTTTTTTATTAAATTGAACAATGCTTTGCTGTTGGATTTGACATCCTGGAAATAATCTTTGTGGATTTCATTTTTTTGAAGAAATCCGTTTTTTTGTGCTCCATAATCCACAAAAACAGCATGCAGGCTTTGTTCTACTCTTGTTACAATACCTTTATAGATGTTTCCCTGGGTTACCTCTATTGCAGTAGTTTCAATGTGAAATTGTTCAAGCTTATTGTCTTTAATAGCTGCAATTCTGTGCTCATCGGGATCCAGAGCATTAATTAAGATTTTTGTTGTCATTTTTAATAATTTTCTTTTTGTTTTAGTGTGTTAAAATAGATATTTTTCATTGAGAATCAATTCCATATTAAATTGGCAAAATTTCAATTTCATTAACATTTTGAAATCCACGGGGAAGTTTTTTCCCTCTGTGTCCTCTCATTCCTTTATAATCCTTTTGGTTGCCAGGGGTCAGTTTAAAAAAGTGTTTTCCAGAGTGTATAACAAGAATAGAATCCAATGGCAATATTTTAAGGAATTTAAGCCTCTCACCATCTGATGAGTTGAGCTCTTTTTTCGGTATTGAAATAATTTTATTACCCATTCCCTTTTGTAAGTTTGGCAGTTGATTCAAGGTAAAGATTAACAGCCTGCCCAAAGATGTAACAGCAGCAATACTATCTTTTTCAAGGTCAATCACTTTTTGGGGATGTAAAAGCTGACTGTTCTCTTTTAAGGTAACAATTGTTTTTCCGTTTTTGTAATTTGTTAATAAATTATTGAATTTAACAATAAATCCATATCCTTTGTCAGAACCCAAAAGAAAATGATTAGAGTTTTCTCCTGATAACATAAATTTTATATGGGCATCAGCTGCAATGGATAGGTGGCCGGTTAAGGGCTCTCCATTGCCCCTTGCTGAAGGCAGTGTGTGTGAGTACAACATATAACTCCTGCCGGTATTATCAAAAAAGATAATGGGTTTATCACTTTTTGTTCTCAAATAGCCTGACAGGGAATCCCCGGATTTGAATTTAACATTATTCGGGTCAATGTCATGTCCCTTTGTGGATCGAATCCAGCCATTTTTTGATAATATAACGGTTACAGGTTCTATATCCATCACATCAGTAATGGAAAATTTTTCTGCTTCCTTTCTTTTTTTTATGAGAGATCTTCTTTTGTCACCATACTGTTTTGCATCAGATTTTATCTCATTTTTCATATACTCTTTAAAAATTTTTTCATTTCCAAGAATTTTTCCAAGGGTTTTCTTTTGAGATTCAAGCTCTTTTAATTCAGCTTTTATTTTAATCTCTTCTAACCTGGCAAGCTGGCGCAGCCTGATTTCAAGAATGGCAGTTGCCTGGATGTCAGTAAAGGAAAAAGCTTTGATCAACTCTTTCTTTGGTTTATCAGAGTTCCTGATAATTTTGATTACTTCATCAATATTTAAAAAAGCAATAAGCAAACCCTGCAAAATATGCAGGCGGTCAGAAATTTTTTCTAAACGGAAGTTTAATTTTTTTCTTATGGTATCTGCCCGGAATTCAAGCCATTCAGTTAAAAATTCAAGCAGATTTTTTACCTTGGGTTTGCCATTAATTCCAATTACATTCATATTTAAAGAATATGAGCGCTCAAGATCTGTTGTTGCAAACAGGTGATCTGTCAGGGCTGTCAAATCAACCCTGTTTGATCTTGGAGTCACAACAAGGCGGGTTGGGTCTTCATGATCTGATTCATCTCTTATATCACTTACCATGGGAAGTTTTTTTGCATCCATCTGACTTATAATCTGTTCAAAAATTTTTTCAGTGGAAGCATGGTGGGGCAGGGCAGTATATATTATTTCATTGTCTTCAATATGAAATTTTGCCCGCATCTTAATTTTACCCCTGCCTTTTTTATAATTCTCTTTTATTTCACGGGCAGGAGTTATAATCTCTGCATTGGTGGGAAAATCAGGACCTTTAATATATTTACATATTTTATCAATATCTGCATCATCATTATCAATCAGATGGATCAAAGCTTTTGCAACTTCACGAAGATTATGGGGCAGAATATTTGTAGCCATTCCAACGGCAATACCTGTGGAGCCATTAAGTAAAACATTTGGCAGACGTGCAGGAAGGATTACAGGCTCATCAAGAGTCCCATCAAAATTTGGAACCCAGTCAGCAGTTCCCTGATTAAGTTCTGCAAGAAAAATTTGAGCATATTTTGAAAGGCGTGATTCAGTATATCTCATGGCAGCAAAAGATTTTGGATCATTGGGATCTCCCCAGTTTCCCTGGCCTTCCACAAGGGGATATCTTAAGGAAAAAGGCTGTGCCAGA
>CAXMTQ010000078.1:0-9571 GCA_964196205.1 uncultured Desulfobacula sp. | reverse complement strand
GCCCCCCCCATGCTGGAGCCAAAAACTGCAATATTCCGGCTTGTTATTCCAAGATCAAGAGTGTGTTTTACGGCATTAAGATAATCAATTGTTCTTTTTTCAAGGGAGGTTTCTTTGATAAACTCTCCCTGGCTTTCACCGCAGCCCCTGTGGTCAAAACGGAAAAAGGCGATATGGTTTTCAACGAGAAGTCTTGATAGTACAGTTTGCTTGGCAGACTTTTTGGATCCTTCAAGACCATGGGACCCTACAACAAGTGGAGGATTTTTAATGTCTGGCAGGTGAAGGATTCCTTTGAGCATAAAACCATCAGAGATAAAATCAATTTTTTGAGATAAGCTTTTCATACCTTGTTTTATGCCAGTTAATCACTATAATATCAAGCTGATGTGTAAAGATTCCTGCCTATACCGCAGTTAAATTGGCTGTGTTGTGGGTTGAAAAAAATTTAACTTAAGAATTGGTAAAATATGACACTGAAAAAAAGAAAAGCTTATGAACTTGAGATAATTGATCTTGCCTTTGGTGGTAAAGGATTGGCAAAACCTGATGGTTTCCCTGTTTTTATAGATCAGTGTGTTCCAGGGGATGTAGTATTTGCAAAAATTACAAAAAAGAAAAAATCATGGGCTCAAGGCAAGTTGATAAAAATTATAAAAGAGTCTTCCCTCAGGCAAGAGGGAAAATGTCAATATTGTAATTTTTGCGGGGGATGTAAATGGCAGCAGCTTGGATATGACCTCCAGCTTAAATATAAAAAAAGACATGTTATTGAATCAATTGAGCATATTGGCAGGTTGAAGGACATTCTGGTAAAGGATGTTATCCCTTCTGACAGGATCTTTGAATACAGAAATAAAATGGAATTTTCCTGCTCTTCTAAAAGATGGCTTCTACCTGAAGAGCTTGCAGATCAGGAGATCAAAAAAGATTTTGGTATTGGGCTTCATGTGCCTGGGACTTTTGACAAGGTGATTGATATAAAGCAGTGTGAACTTATGCCCTCCCTTGGCAACAAAATTTTGGATGATGTTCGAAAATTTATCATAAAGTCAGGTCTGCCGGCGTATCATTTAAGAAGTCATGAAGGGTTTTGGCGTTTTTTAATGCTAAGGCATTCTGTAGCATTTGATACATGGATGGTTAATATTGTTACAAAAGAAAAAAATATTGATGTGGTACAGCAGCTTGCTGACATGCTTTCAAAAAGATATTCCAATATTGCATCTGTCATGAATAATATTACTGATGCAAAATCAGGTGTTTCAGCTGGTAAAGAGGAACTCTGCCTTTATGGCAGAGATTATATTAAAGAAAAACTGGGGGAATTTGAATTTAAAATATCTGCCAACTCTTTTTTTCAGACCAATACAAGGGCTTGTGAAAAATTATATACTAAAGTGTCGGAATATGCTGCATTACAGGGCAGGGAAATTGTGGTGGATCTCTATTCTGGTACCGGCACCATCCCAATCTGGCTTTCAGACCAGGCCAAAATGATATATGGCATTGAAATTGTAAAAAGTGCTGTTGTTGATGCAAAACTAAATGCAAGGCTTAATAATATTGATAATTGTGAATTCCTTGAAGGTGATATTAAAGATGTTCTGCCCCAGTTAGAAAAAAACCTGGGATTAAATCAAAATATTGATGTCATGATTATAGATCCACCAAGGACAGGAATGCACAAGGATGTTGTCAAGCAGGTGCTTACCATTGCTCCTGGAAAAATTGTTTATGTATCCTGTAATCCAGCCACTCTTGCCAGGGATCTTGAAATGCTGGAATTGAAATATGAAATTAAAGAGATTCAACCAATAGATATGTTTCCCCATACATATCATATTGAATCCATAGCATTACTCAACAGGTTCAGAAAAAAGGCAGCTTAAAACCAGCATATCGTCTTCTCTCTCTCTCTTTATTTTATATGGCAGCTTGTGAAACAGTTTTTTCATACCACTGTTCTCAGGAGATGTGTAAGCCACAAGTCCTTTTATCCCATTATCAAGTGCTGCTCTTACAAGTTTTCTCTGCAGAATGTTAGCAATCCCCATACCCTGATACTCTTTTGAAACTGAAAAGGCAATTTCAGCTATATTAATTCTGGAGTTTCTAAAATATTCACCCACAGCAATTATTTTTTCAAACCCCAGTTCTCCAATGGTTGCAACAATGGTCAGATCATTAATATAATCGATCTCAAAGGTTGTATCAATCTGGTCGTGTACAAAACTCTTTTTCTCATGGAAAAATCTTGAAACAATATCTGGACGATTCATTGTATAATAGTGTTCCTGGATACTTCGTTCATCAATTGGTCTGGCTGGTCTGAATATTATAAATGTTCCATTGATATTAACGGTTTCTTCATATTTCAGTGGATACACTCCTTTAATTGCCTGGTTGAATTTTCTGCCAATATCTATCAAATCAAGCTCCTTGGCTTTGGAAAACAGCTCATCTCTGAAATCAGGATGAGCAATACTGATCAAAGCCATGGCCCTCTCCTGTAAAGTTTTACCAAAAAGATTCACTACGCCATATTCAGTTGCAATGTATTGGACATCACCTCTTGGCACAACCACTGCTATATCAGTTAATGTTGAAGTAATGCGGCTTTTTTTTCCGCCATCTGAAGTGGATGTCATCATCAGGATTGATTTTCCGCCTTTGGACATGGCAGCCCCTCTGGTAAAATCAAGAAGGCCGTTGATACCTGTATAATTTTTATAGGGAGGGGCATCAGCAGCAACCTGTCCTGTTAAATCTATTGCCATGGCAGTATTTAAGGAAATCATGGAATTATGTCTGGCAATAATGGATGGATTGTTTATATAATCTGAAGGGTGAAATTCAATGCAAGGGTTATCATCAATAAAATCATAAAGAATTTTTGATCCAACAGCACTGCCCGCAACAAGTTTTCCTTTATTATACCCCTTTTTTTTATTGGTTATAACTCCCATGGAAAATAGATGCATGAGTCCGTTGGTTAAATATTGAGAGTGAACACCCAGATCATTTTTTTCTGCAAGACAGAGCGTAATAGCTTCATTTGTAAAACCAAGAGTCGTTTGAAGAGTTGAACCGTCATCAATTAATCGTGATATGTGTTTGGCAATGGAATTGGTAGTCTCAAGTTCCGGGAGCGGTTGAATGGTTAAAAGATCTTCTTCATGTTCGACAATATAGTCCACATCATTGACATGGATAAAACTTGTGCCAAGAACTCTTGGCATATTGGGATTGACCTGGCAGATTACAATATCAGCAGATTCACAGGCAGCAAGCGTAATATCCACAGATACTCCAAGGCTCATCCATCCAAAATCATCTGGAGGAGAAGTTTGAACCAGTGCAGCATTTAAATGAATCATTTTTGATTTAAAAAGGTGAGGGATCTGGGAAAGATTAATGGGTGTTGTAAATCTTCTGTTTTTTTTAATTATTGTGGGGGAAGCTGATCCAAGATAAAATGTTCTGATATTAAATTGCCGTGAATGAGAACGGTTGGCGATCAGTGTTAGAGGACCGCTTTCTATACATAGTAATCTTACGATTTCAAGGTCTGTAAATCTAAAGGATGATTTTGATAATTCATTGACAAGATGTTGAGGCTCTCCACATGAAGAACCGACAAATACTCTTTGTCCCGGCTTTATATGTTGCAATGCTTTTTTTGCACTGGTTCGTATTTGGACATAATTGTCAGCCCAATAAAGTGTTTTCGGCATATAGCGAATCTCCTTGGTTTATTTATTTCATAGTATATTAACATGGAATTATCAATTTTTTTAATTTTTCCTTGTGGTTAATGATAATTTCTTGTACTAATTATTTTAATTAATAAATTAATGAATCGTATTCAAAAAATAATGAGGAATTTATGGGAATATATGAACGTAAACAGCGTGAAAAAGCTCAAAGAAAAATAGATATTATCAATGCTGCCCGGAAGATATTTTCGAACAAAGGATTTAATTCTGCCACAATGGAAGAGATTGCCTTGGAAGCTGAATTGAGTCCTGGAACGTTGTATCTCTATTTTAAAAACAAGGAAGAGCTGCATATATCTCTCTCCATTGAAATTTTGAAGTATCTGACAGACGAAATTCAAAAAGTTGTTCCCCAGGATATTTCAGTGGAAGAAAAAATTGATAAATTTCGTGATGTATTTATTGATGTATATGAATATGATCCAAATATCTTAATTAATTTATTTCATCTCCAGTCTGGAGAAGCACTTAGAAATCTCTCAGGTGACGTTTTAAGGCAGATTAAAATTGATTCAACCATGGCTCACGGAGCTATAATTGATGTTGTTAAACAGGGTATTGAGCAAGGCGTTTTTGTTGATGAGAATCCAGTTGCCCTGGCAGATATTTTGTGGGCATCCTATGGTGGAATCGTTTTATGGGTTGATTCTAAAAGGCGTTTAGATGGTCAGAAGGATTTTGTAAAATCTACAATTAAAATAGCTTTCAAGATAATAAGCAAGGGGTTGACAAAAATATAAATACCATTCAATCTCTGAAAATTGTTTTCAGGGATCGAATGGTTTTGAATATTTACTGATTAAGCATGACAATTAATTTTTCAGCTTCTTGATAACCTTCAAAATTTTTGTCAATTTTCAGAGCATTGTTTAAATATTTTTTGGCAAGCTGTTTTTCTCCAAGCTTGGCATAATTACGGCCAAGATGAAAATTGATAACTGCATTACGAGACAGTTTTTCCAGGGAATAAATAAATTCAGATTCGGCATTTTTGTATAAAGCTTTTTTATAATATATCAGCCCCAGTGTATCTGCAATGGCAGGATCTTCAGGAAAGTTTTCCTTGGCTATTCGAGCAAGTTCCAAAGCCTTATCAATCTCATTTGTGCGTACTGCAAAATGATAGGCAAGATTATTTGCTGCAGGTGCATAATCAGGTTTTATTTCCACTGCCCGGCGATAATGATCAGCAGCTTTGTCATATTTTTTTTCACTATCATATATTGTACCCAGCATCATGTGGGCAGAAGCATTGTCCGGATTAATTTTTAATACAGAGTTGTATTGTTCAATGGCCTGCTCTTTTTCTCCATTTGGTAAATATATTTTTGCAATAGCATTGTAAGGGCTTATAAACTTTGGATTGGTTTCTATGGCCTGCAGGAAAAACTGTTTTGCCTTTGCAGGATTTTTTTGCTGTAAAAAAATCTGTGCCTGGGTATTGTAAATGATAGCTTGAGCAGCATTGTTTTTTTCAGCAATATTTAATTGACTGCTGCAAAATTCATGGGCTTTATCAAATTCCTTATTAATAACGTGGATACGGACAATTTGTAAAAACACATCCAAATTTTTGTTGTTTTTTTCATAGGCTTGTAAAAAATAATTATATGCATCATCATATTTTTTCAAAGCAGCTTTTAAAAGTCCTATCCTATAGTACGCGAGAGGATTTTCAGGCGAAAGTTTAATAAGTTTTAAAAAATCTTTTTCAGCTTCTCCAAATTTTTGCTGTGCCATTAAAGCATTTGCTTTGATCATTATAGCATTATAGTTGTCTGGAGATAGTTCGAGAGCTTCTATTGCTTCCATGCGCGCATTTTCATAGGATTTTTCTGTGAGGTAGAGATTAGCCAGTAAAAGTTTTGTCTTCAAAAATTTGGGATTCAATTCAGTGGATTTTATAATAGATGTCTTTGCCTGATCAAACTGATTTTTGCCTATATTATAAAGCCCTTTTAAATATTGAACCTGAAATGATTTTGGTTCATCTTTTTCCAGAGACTCAATTATAGGAAAAACTTCATCAAATTGTCTGTTTGAAAGAAGGATTTCAGCTTTCAGCATCCTGGAAGGATAGTATTGGGGCCTCTCTTCCAGAATTTGATTGTTTAATAATGTAGCTTTATCAATATCTTTGTTATTGAAGTGAAATCGTGCAATTATATTTTTTATCGCCAGGTTGTCAGGATCTGCTGCAGAAGCTTTTTGATAGGAATCAAGCGCCTTTTCCTTGTTTTTTATCTGCTCATAGAACTTTGCGAGAATCATATATGATTTTGGAAGATTGTTTTTGGTTTCAACTGCATCAAGATAGGCTTTTTCAGCTTTATCGTCCTTTTCCTGGCTTAAATAATAGCTTCCCAAAAGAATATAACACTGTTCATTATCCGGATTGTTTTTAACAGCATTTAAAAGCAGTGATTCCGCCTTGTCAGGGTAGTTGTTTTGAAGATAAAATCCTGTTAAAAAAGAGTATAATTTTATATTTTGTTTATCTAATTCAATGGCTTTTAAAAGAAGGGCTTCGGCTTCTTCGGGCTTGTTATCGATAGCTTTGATCCTTGCAAGGTTTTGTAATGCAGCAATGTTTTTATCATCGATTTTTAAAATAAGCTCATAAACCTGGCTGGCTTTATCATAGAGTTTTTTAAACAGAAATACCTGGGCTTTAATATGAAGTGCAGTAATGTTTTCAGGCTCTTTTTCAAGAATTTTGACAATCTTTTCCATGGCAGGCTCAATCTGTTTGCCGAGAAATAGAAATTCTGCCAGTTTTAACTGGGCTTTATAGTTATCAGGATTCAATTGTACAACCTTTGAATACATACCAAAGGCACCTTTTAAATTCCCGAGTTTCACCATGGTTTCAGCAAGTAAATAGTGTGCTTGAACATATTGGGGATCAATCTTAATTGCATTCTTAAGTTCAATCTCAGCTTTTTTATACTCTTTTTTTGTATAATAATTATCTGCTTTTGTGAAAAAGTCCTCTTTTTTTTCTTGGTCAGACTGGCATCCAATAATGAAGCAGGAGACTGCAAAAATTATAAAGAATTTGTAAATTACTTTCATTAAATCCTCCAAGGATATTGTTTATTAAAGTTCATTTGACTGTTTATTTCTTCGAATCAAAAAAAAGCAATACTCCTTATAAGAAAATTTGTCTATTTAATCAAGAGAATAAATATGAATAATTTACATGGAGCATATTTTTCTTAACTCCTTGATAATTAGCCCTTTCTGAGATAAGGTTTATTCCTAACTATGTCGGCGTAATTATATTGGAGTGTAAATGAAATATTTTCCATTAAAAATTGCAATATTCTGTCTGCTGTTTACGCCAATTTGCTATATTTTAACGCTCTATCTTTCACAAAACTATTTGAATGATCATTATTTGCAGAAAATTGAGAATATTTTTATCGGTGACTCCTCGAATATTTTAACGGGCAGGGTATCCATTGAAGAGCAGATTACAGACAATATTGATATTTTTCTCGCAAATGACAAAATGGTTAAATATCTTGGCCTTGATTTAAAAATTCTTGTGACCACAGAAAAAGGAAAAGTCATTTATCCAACTTTTATTAATGCTGATTTATTAGTAAAGAGCCTTAATACAAAAAATGATTTTCATGAAACTGCAAAAAAAAACTTTGAGATTTTAAACAGTGGTTTAATGGTTAACAGTGTTGAAATTAATTTAAATCATGGAAGCAGAACAGCTAATTTAATTTTATTGATTTATCTTGGCATGGCAATTTCTATTTTTTTGATTTTTTATAAAAAGGGAAGCACAAAAACAAAGCAGGACGCAAAACTAAAAAAGGCTTTGATTGATAATTTGCAAAAAGAAGAGCTTGTTCATAAACAGATTCTCGAAGATATTAAAAAAGAGCGTCAGGGCTTATTTGAAAACATTAAATCTTTGAATGTTAAATACCAAAAAGATAAAAAGAAATTAAAAATAAATGAAGAAGAGATGTTTGATGAGATTATTTCACTTGAAGAGCAGCTCAATGCTTTTATTGAATTAAAGCAGAAAAAAGAGGAAGAGATTAATGAGCTTAAATCACAAATCAGACAATATGAGAGAAGAAAAAGTTCAAAACACAGAAGAAATGAATTTGATTTTAGTTCTAAAAGATTTGCTGTGCTGTATAAAAATATTGAGATGAACAGAAAAGCAATTACAGGGTTGCTTAATCTTAATGAAGACCAGCAGATCAAAGCTGAAGAGTGTATTTTTTTGTTGGATCGGGACCAGAAAAAAGTAACAATAAAAAGAAAAGTATTTTCTGGCAAAAAACATAAAACCGCTTGCTTTGAAGTGTTATTTGCATATAATGGACGTCTCTATTTTTCAAAAAATGAGAATAATAATATAGAAATATTGACCATGGGGACAAAAAATACTCAATCAAAGGATATGGAATTTCTTCACGGGTTATAATTGGATTTAATTATGTATACTACTTTTTATGATTTAAACGCAAAACCATTCCAGATCAGTTCTGACCCTGATTTTATGTGGTTTGGAGAAAAACACCAGGAAGCTCTTGCAACACTAAAATATGGAGTGCTTGATAACAAAGGATTCCTTTTGTTGACTGGAGATGTAGGAACTGGGAAAACAACTCTTATCAATGCATTAATTCAGAGTTTAAGTGATGATGTTGTCTGTACCACTGTTCCTGATCCCAGCCTTTCAAAACTCGATTTTTTTAATTATGTTGCTTCTTCTTTTGGAATCAATAAGGAATTTGCCACTAAAGGTGAGTTCCTGGTAGGATTTCGCAGGTTTTTATTCGACAACTATGAAGCGAATAAAAAAGTTTTACTTATCATTGACGAGGCGCAATTACTAACCCAGGAACTGCTTGAAGAGATCAGGCTGCTGTCTAATATTGAAAAAACAAACAGTAAATTGATAAATATCTTTTTTGTCGGTCAGAATGAATTTAACGAAATTTTAAATCAGAGCCAGAATAGGGCTGTCCGGCAGAGATTGACGCTTAATTATAATATTGATCCATTGACACCAGATGAAACAGAAAAATACATAAAACACAGATTAAAAGTTGCCGGAGCAGTCAAACCCATTTTTGAATCATCAGCTGTTCAGGAAGTATTTATGTATTCAGGCGGTTTTCCAAGAAGAATAAATGTGATTTGTGATCATGCATTATTGTCCGGCTATGTGAATGACAGTGATACAATTACAGAACAAATTGTGCAGGAGTGTGCCAAAGAATTGAAAATACCGGCAGATGTCCAAAACCGTGATATAAATGGTTTTGGCTCCTATCATTCCCCACCTGCACCCATGGTTCAATCAAGGCCTGTTGTATTGAAGCCCAGAACAATAGAAAAGAAAAAAAGGGAGACAGGAAATATAATAATGTTAATTATCGCTGTTGCTTTGTTTTCATTAATTGGCTGGTTGTTGTTGTTTCCTGCAAGTTTTCAGCAATTTATATCAAAGGCCAATAAACAGGTTGAAATATTGAAAAACAATACGTCTAAGATGATCCCGAAGTCTTCCAAGCCGGATCTAATATCGGAAAAGATTGAATATGAACAGAATACTTTGAATTCACTACAGGAAAAACAAAACATACAAAACCCGGAACCCATAGTGCAGAATATTATCATAGAAGAGCAAGATAGCAGAACTTTATCTGACAATATCCTTAAACAATTAAGCTCAACACTTATAAAGCCAAAAGGATCTATAAAGAAAGAACAGGATAATTTAACAGAACAAAACAGTAAAATTAAAAAAACCG
>CAXMTQ010000077.1:0-9661 GCA_964196205.1 uncultured Desulfobacula sp. | reverse complement strand
ACCTTTACCAAGACCGAGCTTGACTTTAATATTACTATTTTTGAAATATATTTTCAAAGGTATAAGGGAGTAACCTCTCTCTTTAATTTTACTCCATATTTTTTTAATTTCATATCCATGGAGCAGAAGTTTTCTTGTTCTCAAGGATTCATGGTTGGTGTAGTAGGCATATTTGTATGGTGAAATATGCAATTGCCTTAAAAAAATTTCACCATTTCTAATGTCAGCATAGGAATCATGAAAACTGACTCTTCCCTCACGGATAGATTTTACTTCAGAACCAACCAGCACAATTCCTGCTTCATATTCTGATTCAATTGAATAATTGTGCCTGGCTTTTTTATTATTTGCAATAATTTTAATAAATTCTGAATTCATATATTTTCATCTGTCTCGGTAAAAGGAAGTATCTCTTTGTATTCCTTTAAAATAAGTTCCAATATCTCTTGTACACTATTAAGTGTCATTATTTTTTTTAAACTGTTTTTGGCCTTTATCGTATCAAGATTACGAATCATTTTTTTTACCACAGGAATGGAAACTGAGTTCATGGAAAAATTTGTCAACCCCATACCAACAAGCACTGGAATATTAATTGGATCACCTGCCATTTCACCACACATGATAAGCTCAATATTCTTTTTCTTTGCTGCATCACAGATCATCTGAATCATTTTCAGCACTGCAGGGTTCAATGCCTGGTAAAGATGGGCGACCTGTCTGTTCTGCCTGTCAATGGCCAGAGAATATTGAATAAGATCGTTTGTCCCAATACTGAAAAAATCTACATGCTCTGCAAGATGTTCAGCAATCATTACAGCAGATGGGACTTCAATCATGGCTCCAAGAGGGATATCTTTGTTAAAAACTTTATTTTCACCTTCAAGTTCAAGCACTGCCTGGCTCATTACCTGCTTAACCTGAATAATTTCCTCAACACAGGAAATCATGGGAATCAGCAATTTTATATTGCCAAATGCTGCGGCCCTGAAAATAGCTTTGAACTGTGTGATAAAAATACCCCGGTTTTCAAGACAAAATCTTACTGCCCGCAGCCCCAATGCTGGATTGGCTTCTTCAACGGTTTTCAGGTAAGGAATCACCTTGTCACCGTTTATATCAAGTGTCCTGATGGTAACGCTGTGCGGATTCATCAATTCTATAAGTTCTTTGTACTTGTATAAAAGTTCATCTTCAGTAGGAAATCGTTTTAAATCAAGGTATAAAAATTCAGTCCTGAAAAGACCGATATCAGTTGCCCCATAATCCTTAGCCCCTACAACCTCTTCGACAAGTTCAATATTTGCCATAAGATTCAAAGCAATACCATCTTTTGTTACAGCGGGAAGATGACTTTCTCTTTCCAGGCCTGCCATATATTCTGCAAATTTTGTCATACGGTCTTCATATGCAAAGAGCGTATTCTCATAAGGATTTATGATCAAAGTTCCAGAAGAGCCATCAACAATTAAAATATCATCATTTTTAACGCTGGTCGTTGCTGTGCCAAGACCAAAAATAGAAGGGATTTTCAAAGATTTTGCAACAATACTGGTATGGGAATCCTTACCTCCTCTATCAGTAACAAATCCTTTTATTCGTTCAAGCTGTATCTGACTTGCATCTGCAGGTGATAAATCATGGGCCACAAGAATTACACGTTTATTAATATCTGATATTTTAATATCCTGAGCACCCACAAGGAATGACATGATCTTGTCTGACACCTGGACAATATCATTAACCCTGGCCTGAAGATATTCATCATCAATCTCCTTGAACATGGCTTTTACTTTGCTTGATACTTTTTTTAATGCCCATTCAGCATTGATTTTTTCATTGGAAATTTTATCAATGGTCTTGCCATACAGCATTTTATCCTTAAAAAGCACCATATGTGTCTCAAGAATATTTAAATTTTCGCCAAGATCTTCATCTAAGGAATCAATTATCCTGGCATGGTCACTTTTTGCTTTTACTACAGCATTTTTGAACCTGTCAATTTCCTTTGTTACCTGGACATCGGTGATCCGATATCGTTTAATAAGATCAACACCCTCTTTATCAACGATATAAGCTTTGCCAATACAAATCCCGGGAGAACCGCTGATCCCCTTGATTATTATCTGTTCAGATTTTAAAGCCTGCATTTTTACATCTCCTCAAAACCTGCTTCAAAAAAATTGATAATCTGATTAAGAATTGCAACATCTTCCTGGTTTTCTATTTCAACCACAACTTTAGTACCTTTTACAGCGCCAAGTGTTAATATATCAATGATACTGGTCGCATCAACCTTGTCTGAATTGGCACAAAGCCGTATTTCATCCTGCGCTGTCATTGCAATTTTTGCAATTACACCAGCAGGTCTTGCATGCATACCAAGCTCATTTTTAACCAGTGTTGCTTTTTCCATAAAAAAAAATTTCTTCTCTTTATATCTTCCCCTGAAAAATGTCAATTCAAGGATAGCTTATATGTATTGTTATTATTTTGTTTGACAGGCGTATAATTTGTTGACCTATATAGCATATATTGGTTAGATTTACCATAGATATGTTATTAATTATTTGATATGTTATCAAACAATTAAATCAGCAAATACAAGGTAAAAACATTATGAAAAAAAACAGTATAAACGGCAAATATCCTATTAATGATTTTAAAACTGGTGAATCCTGGCGACTTTTTAAGATCATGGGAGAGTTTGTTGAAGGAATTGATGCCTTACAAAATCTTGGTCCTGCAGTATCTATTTTTGGATCAGCAAGAACCAGCAGTTATCACCCAAATTATAAAAAGTGTGAAAATCTTGCAGCTTTGTTTGCCAAAAACGGTTTTGCAACTATTACCGGCGGGGGTGGTGGAATTATGGAGGCTGCCAACAAAGGAGCCGCAAAAGAGGATGCAGATTCCATTGGGTTGAATATAACCCTTCCTTTTGAACAACAACCAAACCCATATGCAACAATAAAGGTTGAATTTAAATATTTTTTTGTTAGAAAAGTTATGTTTTTAAAATATGCGCAAGGCTATATCGTTATGCCCGGAGGTTTTGGGACCCTTGATGAGATGTTTGAAACCATCACATTGATACAGACCCAGCGTATCAGAAAAGTACCGGTAATTCTTGTGGGAAGAGAATTTTGGGGAGGTCTGGTCAAATGGATAAAAGAGAGATTATTAGAAGAAAAAATGATCTCCGAGCAGAATCTTGATCTTTTTCATATTTTGGACGACCCGGAAGAAATTGTCCAGACAATTGTTGATTTCCACAAAACCTATCATCCTGACTAACACCTTGAGACCTTTGAATAACGTCCCCTTTTGTCCAATTGCCACGGAATATGAAAATGATAATCCTCAAAATACTTAATGTATTCCTCCGGTTATAATTTTCATCTTCCTTGCACTAAAACAAAATTGAACATTATTCAAAGGTCTCACCTTGCTGCGCCCTTTGAAAAATAAAAAGCTGTGTTAAAAGGCAATTTTTTTATACCAATTTTGTTCATGATATCCTGTTTTGCCTGATCCATGGATGAAAATCCCTGATTGGAATAAACAGATTTACAAAACATCTCTCCCCAGGAATTGAGATAAACTGCAGAATATCCGTTTATACTGCGCTCCTTTGTTGCCGCATAAAAATCAATTGAAACAAACAGGCAAACCACCCTGTTTTCCATCAACAACTGATCAAAACTGATGGCCTGATTCAATATAGGACTGAAAAACTCATACATGTTTTTATAAAGTTTACGGATATCATCAAAAGTTACATATGCTGGATTGGGAATTAAATTGATAACACTGTTTTCATGATAAAGGCTGTTGTTAATCAACCATGCACCAATTTCTTCAATGGTGTCTGCATTTATTAAAGATTCTTCCTGGATTTGCAAAACTTTTCTGTTTTTATTATAAAGCTGCCATGTCCCAATTGTATCATTTTTTTTATTATATTTTAAATAGAGGCTCTGTAAATGCCTGTCACCTCTTGACACCAAAAGGACTTTCTTAACTTTACCGGGTTGCTTTGAAAATTCAACAAGTATTTTTCGCCCAAGCACAGTACGATCTTCAGGGCTGATCTCTGATTGTCCATGAAACAGACTTTCATAAGCTCTGTTTATTGTTTTATATTTTTTTACCATGAATTTTTCAATACAATTGGAGAGCTTGACTATATCACTGTAAGCCCATGTTTTAAAACTGCCTATTTCAAATATCTGTTTCTTTTTCCACCCCCATTGATTCATGCATTTCTCAAGAAGGATTCTTTTGAGGCCAAACACACTGTTATCAATTTGAGAATCCTTTGAAATGCCAAGTTTTAAAAAAAAACATGTGAGTAAAATCCCTGCTGATTGCTTATCTCCAGCAGTTTCATAATAGTTTAGAAGATTTTTCAATAAAATATAGTATGAATCGTTCTGGGCAAGCTTTAGATGTGTTCCTGAATTCATCCACTCATCTTTATATTTATTGCAAAGCAGAGATTCTTTGCCATATTCGTAAATATATTTTTCAAGAAGTGCCATTTTAATTACTGATTTAAACGGACTTTTCAACCATTTAAACATCTGCCAGATTGATGCCCCAAGGTATTCACTTGTGGATATGGCATGGATGTCGCCAAGATCAATGTATCTTGCAAGATTAGTAAATTCTGAAATCGTCTTTAAAATACTATTGTAATAATTAATACTGATTGCAGTGGGCAATACTGACCAGAGGGGAATTTTGCCTGCAATATAAATCATTGTTCTGTAAAATTCTTCCTTTAAAAGTCTTGCCTGTGCAGATCCTGAACTTTCAATACTTGAATCACCAAAAATATTATTTCTCGTTTTAAGGATATCTACCAGGAAAAACGTCACCTTGGTATGAAACTGCTCGCCAGCCATATTTTCCAAAATATCAAGTTTTTTTCTAAACAACTCTATTTCCCGGGATGTAAAGTATTCCTCATTTATGCACACCCACCAGTCAATATCAGAATCTGCTGTCTGGGCGATAGAACCTGTGCTGCCGATTGTAAAAAGACCTTCCACTGCATGATTCTGGCAACGCCGGACTATTATCTTATCTTTTGGTATATATTTTTTCAAAACTTCTTGTATTTCAATTCCAGGGATATAGTCACATATCCCACAGGGTGTGTTATTTTTGACAGCCTCCATACCGGGAAAACTGATATTTTCGTGGATTAAAAATGGTATGATTTGAAATAAATCTGCCTGCCCGGGCTTAAAGATATCAAAAGCAGTCAAAATAGAAAGCCGATTTTGACTTAAAAATTTCATCTCTCCATAATGGATAAATTCACTGACCATCAACATATTGAGTTGAGAGACAACTGTTTCATCCATTTGCGGCATATCTTTAAAGTCAAACTGAAATTTCCTGGCATTATAATTTATATCAGTACTTTGAATGTCCAATCTTTGGCTGGAAGGGAATCTGCAAAATCGTGCTTTTACGCCTGCAAAATCGGTCTTGTCAATATTTGAGGTTACAAAAGATACAGCTGATATTGTTGAATATGCAAAAGAGGAACAAAAAAGATGAGTTTTATTAAAGGAAGTTTTTGAAATTGTTGAATTAATAAAAGATGCATTAATAATCTGTGCATGGCTGAAATTACAATTAAAAACAGACACATTCTGGAAACTGCAATCTTTGAAAACTGCTTTTCTTGCATTAACATTGATGAAAAAAGCATTGTCGAAATTAGTATGATCAAATTTTGTTTTGTGCATATCAATATTATAAAAAACAGCAGCCTTGAAAAAAGCATTGGAAAATATTGCCTTGGAAAAGTCACAATTATTAAAAATACATTGATTTAAAAACAGAGATGAGGAAGTAAATTCAGAGGATGTAAGATCAACGTCCTTAATTACCTCTTTTCGAAAATTTATTGAATCGAACTTTTTGTTGGCTTTAAAATTTTCTATCTCTTTTGCGCTTGAGTCTGAAAAAAGAGCCTTTATCAAGCCTTTGGATTTTTTTGATTCTTCTTTGACTTTTTGAACAATGGGGTTAAATTGTGTTTCAATACTAAATTTTTCCTGGGCAAGAAAATAATTTGCTTTTTTAATCAACCTGGTTACATCCATTCGCAGAGGATCATTGAACTCATCATCATGTTTTTTTAAAATTTTAACAACACGTTCAGGCCTTTTTTTAATCATCCCAAAGACACAGGCAAGATTCACTTCAAAATTTGAATTCAGGTATTTTTCTCTATTCAGGGCAATATCCTGAATAAAGAAAAAAGAAATTTTCGATAGAGTTGATATTTCAATATTAATTACAGGCATAAGAGAAGGATACTTATCCATAACCAAATCAAGCAATTTATATAGCGGTAGCTTGCCTGTGACAATAAGTGCTTTGAATGCATGTAAAGCTTCCTGTTTATCACATTTATAAAAAAGTTGTAAAACAGGATAAAAGAGTTCTGGATATACTCCCATAGAAGAATTTTCAATAATATTGTAAATTACAATCCTAACTTCTTTAACCTCCTGGTTTGCCAGGATATCAAGAAGCAAATCTTCAGGTATTTTGGCAGCTATCATGGAAAGGGCTTTAAGACCCATGATTTTTTTTTCCAAGGAGAGAGATTTTATTTCATTGGAAATTATTTGATCTGGATCTCTTAAATCAGGGTTAATATTATTTAAAAATGGATCAGCATCTCTTTTTGCATCAAAAAGATCGGCATAGAACTGAACAACTATATCTCTTGATTTTATTGACCTTAAAATTTTCTTAAATGAAAACCCGAATTTAAGCCTGATATCAGGGGAAGTTTGAAGATAGTTATCCACAAAAGCAAGACGCGATGTTTCAGGAATAGTATAAATAATTTTTTGCATGGCTTCAACAGATACAAGACCTGTATAAACAGCCTGAAAGGCAAAAGAAGCTCCCTTCCCTTTAAAAACAAGCAAAATTTTAAATAACGACCCGAGTTCATTTAAAGGCATCCCAAAATAAATCTTAGCATATATTCTTGAACATATTGAAGCAGAGGCTTTCATACCTTTTAAATATGTTTTTGAATCGTACATATCTGATAAAAGCTTAGTGATTTTATCCTCAATAATTTCAAGGCCTTTTCTGGCACTGTTTCTGACAGCAAAATCGTAGGAGGTGAGACCAGCCAGAACAGGCAGGATTGCAATATCGGGTTCAAGCATAGCTGTATTTTTAACAACAATGGCTTTGTCCCCTTCAGATAATTCTTTCCATTGACTTTCAAAAGTATTGAAATTAAAACCAGTTTTAATAGATGTCATAATAAATATGATTTTCCTATTTTTACATTTATAAATAAAAATGATATAGGGGTATGCTTAAAATTAATATAATTATTTAACTTTTATATCACAATAGAGTGATTTATGAAATTATTTGATCTACAAAAAGACAATAAAGAGAATAACAATGACTACAATGCTGAATCCATTGAAGTTCTAAAAGGACTGGACCCGGTTAAAAGAAGACCTGGAATGTACACAGACACTTCAAGTCCGGATCACCTGGCATATGAAGTAATTGATAATAGTGTTGATGAGGCCATTGCAGGATATGCAGACAAAATTGATGTGGTGTTAAAACAAGACAATTCCATAATTATTTCTGATAATGGCCGCGGAATGCCTGTGGATATCCATCCGGAAGAAAAAATATCCGGTGTGGAATTAATCATGTCAAAACTTCATGCCGGTGCCAAGTTTTCAAATAAGGATTACAGTTATTCAGGAGGCCTGCATGGAGTTGGTGTCTCTGTGGTAAATGCATTGACTTCAAACTTGAGTATCCATATCATACGCAATGGTCACAAGTACCATATTGCTTTTAAAAACGGGTTTAAAACCCAGGAATTAGAACCCATTAAAACAGTTGGCAAAAAAAAATCCGGTACTTCAATCTGGTTTTACCCTGACTCCTCCTATTTTGATACACCTCAATTTTCAATAAATTCATTAAAAAAAGTTTTAAAATCAAAGGCAGTTCTGTGTAAAGGGCTTGTTACCAGCTTTTTTGATGAAAAATCCAATGAAAAAATAACCTGGAAATATGATCATGGATTAGATGATTATCTTAATGAAAATTTAAACAGAGAAAAATGTATCTTCCCTCACCCTTTTGCCGGCAAACTCAAAGGAGACGATATCCAGATAATATGGGCAGTTAACTGGACATCAGAATCAAGTTCCAACCCGGAAGAAAGCTATGTAAACCTTATACCTACAAGTCTTGGGGGAACCCATGTAAATGGTTTCAGGTCAGGGCTTTTGGAATCTATTAGAGAATTTTGTAAATTTCAAAATCTTCTGCCGAAAGGCTTATATCTTGCTCCTGAAGATATCTGGCACAATATTGGGTATATTCTCTCCATAAAACTTTCCGATGCCCAGTTTTCAGGACAGACCAAGGAAAGACTGTCATCAAGGCATTGTGCAAATCTTGTGAATATACAGGTCAGAGATGCTTTCAGTTTATGGCTTAACCAGAATATTAAAGAGGGGGAGCGCCTTGCTCTATTTGCCATTGAAAATGCAAAAGCCCGTATAAAAAAATCCAAAAAAGTTACCAAGAAAAAGACATCAAATGGTTTAAGGCTTCCTGCCAAACTGTCTGACTGCACAAGTATTGACCATGGAAGACGGGAACTGTTTTTTGTTGAGGGCGATTCTGCAGGAGGTTCTGCAAAGCAGGCAAGAGACAGACGTTTCCAGGCTATTATGCCTCTGCGTGGTAAAATTTTAAACACCTGGGAAATTGATTCATCTGCCATAATGGAATCAAGAGAAATCAGGGATATTTCCAGAGTTCTCGGTGTTTTGCCAGGTTCTGATGATATTTCAAAACTAAGGTATAATAAAATTTGTGTTCTTGCCGATGCTGACTCTGACGGGCTGCATATTGCAACACTGATATGTGCCCTGTTTTTAAAACATTTTCCAAAAATTGTAGAAAACGGACATATGCATATTGCCATGCCTCCCCTATACAGGATTGATGTGGGCAAAGAGGTTTTTTATGCATTGGATGATCCTGAAAAAGATAATATTATCAAACGCATAAACAGACGCAAAAAAAACAAAAGCAAAATAAATGTTCAAAGATTTAAAGGCCTTGGGGAGATGAATCCATCACAACTCAAAGAGACGACCATAACACCGGATTCCCGACGTCTTGTACAACTCTCCATTGATTATGGTATAGAAGATTCAATAAAACAGGTTCACGATTCCATGGATATGCTTTTGAGCAAAAAAAGAGCAAAGGATCGCAAAACCTGGATAGAAACCAAAGGTGATATAAAAGAGATTGATTAATGAAAGAGACTCTTGTATCAGCACCATCTGTAATTGAAGATTTTGAAAAAATGCCTTTTCAGGATTTTACTGAAAAAGCTTATTTAAACTATTCAATGTATGTAATTTTAGACCGTGCCCTGCCCCATATCGGTGACGGTCTCAAACCTGTTCAAAGAAGAATTATCTACGCCATGAGCCAGCTTGGATTATCATCCACAGCAAAATTTAAAAAATCAGCAAGAACTGTGGGTGATGTTCTTGGTAAATTCCATCCACACGGTGACAGTGCCTGCTATGAGGCCATGGTACTTCTGGCA
>CAXMTQ010000076.1:4788-9678 GCA_964196205.1 uncultured Desulfobacula sp. | reverse complement strand
GATTTGAGCAAAATTGACAAAAAAAGATAAATTTATATTCAGATGCCAGTCTTGTGGAGCCCAGGCTCCAAAATGGATGGGGCAGTGCCCGGAATGCGGCGGCTGGGACACACTGGCTGAAGAGCGAAGTATTCCAGGTGTTTTAAAAAAGAAAAAATCCTCTTTTCTGCCTGAACCTGTTCCCATTGATTCTGTGGAAGTTAAAGAGACAGATAGAATCAAAACCGGGTTGGCAGAATTTGACCGGGTACTTGGAGGCGGCCTTGTTGAAGGCTCCCTGGTTCTCATTGGCGGTGATCCTGGAATTGGAAAATCCACCTTGATGCTCCAGGTATTATCAAAACTGTCAGATTCCGGGAAAAAGTGTCTTTATGTTTCCGGAGAGGAGTCAGTGCGGCAGCTTTCCATGAGGGGAAAAAGGCTTAATGCCAATGGATCTACCATGTTTGTTGTCTCTGAAACTGATCTTGATTCCATTCTTGCAATGGTGGAATTATCAAAATATGATGCTTTGGTAATTGATTCCATACAGACTGTATTTCATCCTGATGTATCTTCAACTCCAGGCAGTGTAACCCAGATAAGGGAAGCTTCCATGCATTTTATGAAACTTGCCAAGTCAACAGGCATCCCAATTTTTCTTGTCGGCCATGTTACCAAGGGAGGAGCCATTGCAGGTCCCAGGATAATGGAACACATGGTGGATACGGTCCTCTACTTTGAAGGTGATAAAAGCCATGTCTTCCGGATTTTAAGGGCTGTGAAGAACAGATTTGGTTCAACAAATGAAATTGGCGTTTTTGAGATGAATGAAAAAGGATTGACCCAGGTTCCAAATCCTTCAGCTGTTTTTCTCTCTGAACGATCAGCCATTGCTCCCGGATCTGTGGTAACCTCCTGTATGGAAGGCACCAGGCCTATTCTTGTTGAAATCCAGGGTCTTGTATCAAGTTCAAGTTTTGGTACACCGCGGAGAACAGTTCTCGGTCTTGACAGCCACAGGGTTGCACTGATTGCTGCAGTTATGGAGAAAAGACTTGGAATGAATCTTTCCAGCCTTGATATTTTTATGAATGTCACAGGCGGGGTAAAAATTGTAGAGCCTTCTGCTGACCTTGCAATTGCTGCAGCACTGGCGTCAAGTTTTTTGGATAAACCAGTGGATAAACAGACGACATTGATAGGAGAGATAGGGCTTACAGGGGAAATCCGGGCTGTGGGGCATGCCCAGGCAAGGATTAAAGAAGCTGCGAAAATGGGATTTACAAAATGTCTTGTCCCAAGAAATAATATTAAGCAGCTCTCCAGGATCAAAAACATGACCATTGAAAGCGTAAGTTTTCTTAAGGGTGTTGTGGAGGTCTTGTTTTAATGCCAGGAGAAAAATGAAAAAGCCAAAAAAAAAAGGAAATAAAAATCAGTGGGAAGACCATCTGACAAGAAGGGCAAAATCGGAAAATTATCCTGCCCGATCTGTGTATAAACTTGAAGAGATACAAAACAGGTTCAGAGTGATAAAAAGAAATGACAAGGTGCTTGATCTTGGATGTGCACCTGGTTCATGGCTGCTGTATGCTGCAAAAGAGGTTAAAGATCAGGGCAGGATATTTGGCATTGATTTAAAGCAGATTGATATAGATCTGCCCCAGAATGTATCTGCAATTCAAGATGATATATTAAATTTGAATAACAGGTCTTTTCTGGATGAAATTAAAAAATTCAATGTGGTATTAAGTGATATGGCACCTGCCACAACCGGAAGAAAGGATGTGGATGCATTAAGATCCTTTGAATTATGCAGGATGGCATTAAAGGTTGCAGATGATTTTTTGACTGCAGATGGGAATTTTGTATGCAAGATATTTCAAGGTAATGACTTTAATAGTTTTCAGAAAAATGTTAAATCAAAATTTAAAAGTTGTAAAATTTTTAAACCGGAAAGCTGCAGAAAACAGAGTAAAGAAATATATATCATAGCAAAGGGCAGAAAGGAGATATCAAATGTCAGGACATAGCAAATGGTCAACAATAAAGCATAAAAAGGGAGCTGCTGACAAAAAACGGGGTAAGATTTTTACCAAATTGATAAAAGAGATCACTGTTGCTGCAAGGATGGGCGGAGGTGACCCTGATGCCAATCCAAGATTACGCCATGCGCTGAATGCAGCCAATTCTCAGAATATGCCCAAGGATACTTCTGAAAGAGCTGTTAAAAAAGGAACCGGTGAGCTGGAAGGCGTTAATTACGAGGAAATTATATATGAAGGATATGGCCCCGGTGGTGTCGCAGTGCTGGTGGAGTGCCTGACAGATAATAGAAACAGAACCATTGCAGAAGTGCGCAATATTTTTGGTAAGGCTGGAGGTAATGTTGGAACAGACGGGTGTGTTGCATGGATGTTTGATAAAAAAGGGCTTATTTCAGTCTCTAAAGAGCATGCAGATGAAGAGACACTCATGGACTTGGCTTTGGATGCAGGAGCAGAAGATATTATAGAAGAGACAGACTCATTTGATATTATTACCGAGCCTGGAGAGTATGATGCAGTAAAAGATGCAATTGATGGAGCAGAGATCAAATATGAGTTATCAGAAATTACCATGATACCCCAGAATATGACCAAATTGGATGGCAAGGAAGCCGAACAGATGATAAAATTCATGGAAGCCCTGGATGACAGCGATGATGTGCAATCATTCTATTCCAATGCAGACATTCCCGATGAGGTATTTGATTCCCTATAAATCAATCATTTTTTGAACAGTGCCCAATGCCTTTTTTATGATATCTTCCGGAACCTTTAACTTTCCGGTCATATTTTCAAGAGATGCTGTCAGCAACCTCAAGCACTTAAGGATGACACTCTGGGTGGGCAATGAAGCAGCAGGCAGCCGTACTGTCAGTCCATCTCAATTATATCCACCCCGTAAGGTATTTGAAACTCAAATATTTCAGGCTCGATATTTTTAAATTGGATATTGCTGAATTGAAACAGTGTTGTGTCATCATAGGGATTATATGTAACAACCCGTTCAATCTCACTGTTTTTTTGTGATATTCGTATAACAATTGAAGAGATATCCTTAGCTTTTTTCTTTGCAATGAGATCAATCTCAACATAATGGGTTGTAACTTCTCTTACTGTGATGTTAAAGTTTTTCCTGATAAGGGAGATATCAGACAAAAAAGCACCACCTGTACCTGATTGAAAAAATTGAGATGCATCCCCATACATGACCTGGTTTTCCTCCGGCCGATATATCCATAAAGATTTGCCATTTGTAATAATTTCATGGTGCTGGGGTGTTAAATATTTCCATCTCATTTTGCCGGGGTGGCTGAACAATGCTGTGCCAGATGCTTTTTCCGTGATATCAAGAGCTGCAAGTTTTGAAACCTGAGTAAAGTCTGCCTTAAAGCTTTTACCTGAATATTTTTCTTCAATGGCAGTTAAAATATCTTCTTTAATAATATCATTGCAAAAGGCTGGATTTGCTGTAAAAAAGCATAGAAAAGCAAGAAAAACAGATAATTGTACAGGAAAGTTTTTATGGAATACTATTTTCAATTTATCTCCTTTATGGAAAAAATTATATAAAAGAACTTAAATTAATTTTTATTATGGCAATAACCGTTGGAACCTTTTGCAGTAGTTATCGAAGAAGTTTTTTAATATCTTTACGTTTATCTCTGGCATAGATTCTTCGAAGTTTGGGTTTCTCTATTTTACCGGTGGGATTTCTCGGGACATCGCCAAAAAAGATTTTTTTCAGTTGTTTATACCGGGGCAGCTCCTGTTGAAATTCAATTATATCACTTTCGCATAAGATACAGTTGGGTTTGACACTTATGATGCCGGCAGGAATTTCTCCAAGTCTGTCATCTGGGATGCCAATAACAGCAATATCTTTGATTTTGCTGTTATTCTGGAAAAAATTTTCAATTTCATTGGGGAATATATTTTCTCCACCATAGATGATCATATCTTTTATTCTGTCCACAAGCCAGATAAAACCGTTTATATCATATCTGGCTATATCACCGGTGTGAAGCCAGCCATTTTTTAGTGTTCTGGCAGTTGCTTCAGGGTTTTTATAATACTCTTTCATGACCCCTGGACCCCGGATAAGGAGTTCGCCTGACTCATTACCAAAAAGCAGTTCACCTTGTTTGTCCACAATTTTTGCTTCCCAGCCCGATCCTGGCAGACCAATGGGACCCGGGCCTGTTTTATCAACATTCTCAAGTCCAAGATGAATACATCCGGGACCTGTTGATTCAGTAAGACCATAGTTGGTGTCATAATCCTGTCCGGGAAAATATTTCTGCCAGGTTTCCACCAGACTTGGCGGGACTGGCTGGGCACCGGCATGCATCAGTCTCCATTGGGAAAGATTATATTTTGAGAGATCAATCTCCTTGTTTTCTATTGCAATGAGAATATCATGTGCCCATGGAACCAGAAGCCATGCAATGGTGCAATGTTCCTGGGAAACAGCATCAATTATCCACTGGGGTTTTACACCCTTTAGAAGAACAGCTTTACCTCCCACAAGGAGACTGCCCATCCAGTGCATTTTGGCACCTGTATGATACAAAGGAGGGATACAAAGAAAGATATCTTCATGGGTCTGACCATGATGAGCCTGTTCCACCTGGCAGGCATGTTCAAGATTTTTGTGGGTTAAAAGAACAGCTTTTGGTGTTCCGGTTGTACCGCTTGTAAAATAGAGAGCAGCGTCATCTTCTATTTCAATAGCAACATCAGGAGGGGTGCTACCTGTTTTGCGCTTAATAAATGTTTCATACAAGATTGCAAAGTCAGGGCATTGAGCTTTGGGACCTGTAAAGATCCACAGGCGGACATGTTTATCAAGCCTGTCTTTTAT
>CAXMTQ010000076.1:0-4778 GCA_964196205.1 uncultured Desulfobacula sp. | reverse complement strand
ACTCTTCACCAAAGATAAAAACTCTTGCTTCAGCCGTATTGGTACAAAGAAGTCTTTTATCAGATTCAAACCTGAAATTGAGAGGGACAGCCCAGGCACCAGTTGATAGGATTCCAAAGTAGATGGGGAGCCATTCAAGGCAATTGGTCATTAATTGAACAATTTTATCCCCTTTTTGAATTCCTTGTTGACAAAGAGCATTACCAAACTGGTTGGAAGCATTATAAAACTCTTTCCAGGTCAGGGTTCTGCGCTGATCTAAAGATGGAGCCAGCTCAACAAGTGCAGTTTCATCTTTATATTTTTCAGCATTTTGGGCTAAAATCTGTGTAATAATCATTAAAACATTCTCATTTTTCACGTCTCATAACGCAAACATACTCTATGGTCAAAAAAAGTATTTGGATGCAAACTTGCCCATATGTAAGGCGCAAGAGATTTTGCAACCGGAGTGTACTTAAGTACATGAGGATTGCAAAATTTTGAAGCAACTACGCAGATGGGTGAGGTTGCATCCAAATACCATATAAAAAATCCTGCCGTGTACTATATAAAACACGGCAGGATTAAATTCAACAGGTTTTCAGTCACGCACGAGGTATTATTTCTCTTCTTTAACCTCTTCAAAATCTGCATCCACAACATCCTCATCATCTTTAGCCCCTGCATCAGAAGCACTGCCGCCTTCAGCATCTGTCCCTTGAGCTTCTGCAGCTCCCTGTCCATCCTGCGATGCCTGCTGGTACATAACCTCGGCAAGCTTATGGGATGCCTGGGAAAGAGCCTCGACCTTTTGTTTAATCTCATCTATATTACTTGAATCTTTGGATTGTTTCAATGCTTCCACAGCAGATTCAATACTCTTTTTTGTCTCTTCATCAACCTTGTCTCCATGCTCTTTCAAGGTTTTCTCGGTCTGACCAATAAGGGCTTCTGCACTATTTCTGGTGTCAATGAGTTCTCTTTTCTTTTTGTCTTCATCTGCATGCATTTCAGCATCTTTAACCATATTATTGATTTCATCTTCAGAAAGGCCGCTGGCTGCTGTAATCTGGATGGACTGTTCTTTTGCTGTTGCCTTGTCTTTTGCAGTCACATGCACAATGCCGTTTGCATCAATATCAAAGGTTACTTCAATTTGAGGAACTCCTCTTGGCGAAGGTGGAATATCTGCCAACTCAAACTGACCAAGGGTTTTATTGTCGGCTGACATCTCTCTTTCACCCTGGAGTACATGAATTGAAACAGCAGGCTGATTATCAGCAGCAGTAGAAAATACCTGGCTTTTATTGGTTGGGATTGTTGTGTTTTTTTCAATAAGTTTGGTCATAACACCGCCAAGGGTTTCAATACCAAGTGATAGAGGTGTAACATCCAGCAGGAGAACATCATTTACATCACCCTGAAGAACACCAGCCTGCACTGCAGCACCCATGGCAACAACCTCATCCGGGTTTACACCTTTATGGGGTTTCTTTCCAAATATTTTTTCAACACGTTCCTGGACTGCAGGCATACGGGTCATTCCACCAACAAGTACTACTTCATCCACACCGCCTGCTCCAAGATTAGCCTCTTTTAAAGCTTTTTTGCATGGGTTTTCAAGATTATCAAGAAGATCTGCCACAAGAGATTCCAATTTAGCACGGGTCAATTTAACATCAAGATGTTTTGGACCTGAGGCATCTGCAGTGATGAAGGGCAGATTAATACTGGTCTCTGTGGATGTTGAAAGTTCCATTTTAGCTTTTTCAGCAGCTTCCTTAAGACGCTGGAGAGCCATTTTGTCACTCTTGACATCAATTCCCTGATCTTTTTTAAATTCAGTGGCAATATAATCAATGATTCTTAAATCAAAATCTTCGCCGCCAAGGTGGGTATCTCCTGATGTTGATTTAACTTCAAATACACCATCACCAATTTCAAGGACTGAGACATCAAATGTTCCACCGCCAAGATCAAATACAGCTATTTTCTCTTCCCCTTTTTTATCAAGGCCATATGCAAGGGATGCAGCTGTTGGTTCATTGATAATCCTTTTTACTTCAAGGCCGGCAATTTTACCGGCATCTTTTGTTGCCTGTCTCTGGCTGTCATTAAAGTAGGCTGGTACAGTAATAACTGCTTCTTTGACTTCTTCTCCAAGATAATCTTCAGCTGTTTTTTTAATGTTTGCCAATATAAAAGAGGAGATTTCAGCAGGGCTGTGCTGTTTTCCCCTTAAATTGATTCGGGTGTCGCCATTTGAAGCAGCCTCAATTTTATAAGGAAGAATTGGGATGTCATTCTGTACTTCCTTTGATTTAAATTTTCGTCCGATCAGTCTTTTTACAGCAAATACAGTGTTTTCTGGGTTAGTAACAGCCTGCCTTTTTGCAGTCTGTCCCACAGTTCGCTCTCCGTTTTCAGAGACTGCAACAATAGATGGTGTGGTTCTCCCACCGTCTGAATTTGTGATAATTACTGCTTCACCACCTCTCTCCATAACTGCTACGCATGAATTAGTTGTTCCTAAATCTATTCCAATAATTTTAGCCATAATTATCCTCCAAAATTTGTTTTAATTTGTTTTATTTTCTTTTTTATCAGTTTTATTTTTATTTTTTGATACTATAACCATGGCAGGTCTTATCAATCTGTCATGGAGGAGATAACCTTTTTGAAGCACTTTTGTCACTGTGTTATCAGGCACTTTATCAGTCTCTTCCTGGGTAACGGCCTGGTGAAAGTTGGGATCAAAGATTTTATTTTCAGCTTCTACTGGTTTTACGTTAAATGTCTCAAAAAGTTTGATCATCTCTTTGTATGTCAGTTCAACACCTTCTATCAACGCTTTTTTATCAGAGTTTTCTTTAGTAGAGGATATAGCCCTTTCAAGGTTATCAACAACCGTTAAAAGCTGCCTGAAAATTGTTTCATTGGCAAATTTTTTAAATTCATCCGACTCCCTCTGCTTTCTTTTCTGGTAGTTTTCAAATTCAGCTGAAAGCCTTAGAACACGATCTTTTTCAGATGAAACCTGCTCTTTTAATTGAGTTATCTCTTTATTATTCGCCTTATCCTTTTTCTTAGACTTTCCTTTGGACTTAGTTTTTTTTGCGGGAGAATCGTCTTGGGCGGTATCTTTTTTTTGATCTTTTTGTTCTGTCAATTTATTTTTCCTGGTTTAAAATTTCGTTTAGTCAAACGCTCCTTCAATAAATACCTAAATTAAATGATGGGAGAAAAATAAGTCTGTTTAAAAGCATGTCAAGATATTAAATTAAGGCTTCTAAAAGAAAAGATCCGGCTGGCAGAAGGGGTAGCGTAAAATTGCATAATCGGGATCGATCCTGGACACAGAAGAGATCACTTATCGCTGCTTCCTTCCGGACCTGACGAGGTTCATGGCCTTCTGTTACTAGGCGACCGATCAGAATAATCCATACCCGGCCTGCACAGCCGGAAGAAGTATATATAATGATTTTTTATATTTTTTTCAAGTCCAATTTTTATTGAATTAGATGAATTTGTTTTAATATTAAAGTTTTACACTGCACGATTATTGATTTAAAGCGGTTTTGGTGATATTATCTAAGAAATATAGTAAATCAAGGTTAATAAAATGAGAGCAAAAAATTGTTTTGTATATTTGTTATTAGGATTTGTTTTTTTGATTTTTTCTTCTTGTCAGGACGAGAATGAGGAAAATGATTTTTCAGGTGTCGGGCGGTTGATTGCCAGCAGGAATAAGGCACGTTATGATGCTGCTGAAAAACTACCGCCAACAGAACAATCAATAGATAAAACCAATGTCTCAAAAAAAAATACAACAGATAGAACTAATGCTTTAAAATCAGAATCAAATTCAAGACAAGAAAAACTTTCATCCATTGTCCTTTATGAAGAGAAAATAAAAATTCTTGGCTCCAAGTCCGGGCGAACCCTGGCAAATGGAGTTGCATATATTAATAAAAAAGGTGAAATCGTAAAGATTAAGATTTTAAAAAATTAACTCTCTAAAGTTATTAACTGCACATGTCTTACAACCTGTATTGGTAGTTTTTTCATACTCTTTGATTTATAAATTAACATCATGTAGTTGATATGGAAACAATAGAACAAATTTTTACAAAAGATAAGGTGCATTCAAAAATGTTTACACTTCGGTCTCATTGCCCTGGTGATATTGGCTATATTACATATCGACATGCCATGTTTTATTCACAAATCTATGGATTTGATACCACGTTTGACGCCTATGTGGCATCAGGTTTATCAAAGTTTATAATGCAGTATGACCCCTCAAAAGAGCACCTCTGGGTTGCTGAAGAGGAGATAACCCATGTGGGCTCTATTGCCATTGTGAAGAAAGAAGAAGCAGTGGCTCAACTGCGATGGTTCTTGGTAGAACAACAAGCCAGAGGGAGAGGTCTTGGTAAAAAGCTGCTTCATGAGGCAATAGCATTTTGTGAACGCAGGAATTACCAGAAAATTATTCTCTGGACAGTGAGCAACCTGTATGCTGCCCGCAAGCTCTATGAACAATCTGGTTTTCATGTCATAACCAATAAAACTCATCAAATTTGGGGCCAGGAGCTCACCGAGGAACTATGGGAACTTGAACTCAACACAATTACTGATGATTAAAAAGTATTAAAAAAAAGAGTACAAATGATTCTTTACAGATAAACTGGATATTTTGCATACGGAGTTTATGTTTTTCCATCCAGGATGATTATTTCCCGATGTTTTTTTATTATCCCAGCAGAGTTCAACCCAGCTCAAATTTTTATATT
>CAXMTQ010000075.1:0-9844 GCA_964196205.1 uncultured Desulfobacula sp. | reverse complement strand
ACAAAGTTCATGAAAATTCAATTAGCCATTTTGATGAGGTCATGTCTGTTCATGAAATGTCATTTGATAATCTGAAGCAAATGTGGATAAAATCACCATTTATTGCATAGGGTTTTAAGATAGAAGACAGCTCTTTTGTATCGTTAAACATTAAATGTCCGGCTAAAAGAGTTACAAAAATAATGGCTGCCAAAAAAAAACATTTTGGAAAAAGTGAAAACTCATTTTCATCTTTAAATAATATTTTCAAGCTCCATTATTCTTTTCATTCCATTATATTTTTTATTCAATTATTATAGGAATCCATAGGTTATTTTTTTTATTGCGAATAATTATACCAGGCGAAAAACAATGTCTGATTTTTCTATGATAACAGCTTATATATAATAAGCTCATCCTCCTTGCCCTTAACTTTAACCGGAGCAAGCTGCTTTGTGTTATAAGATCCGGTTAAAAGGTTGTAAGTCGTCTGACTCAAAATAATATCGCACCCGTAATTTTTAGTAAGCCCTTCAATCCTTGATGCAGAGTTAACAGTATCCCCCACCAGAGCGTATGACATTCTCTCAGTGCTTCCTATATTACCTGCGAGCACGGCACCTGAATGAATACCAATACCATGGGACAGGGGTTCAAATCCATCCTGCTCAAGTTTTTTGTTTAATAGAGCAAGCCTGTCTCTCATTTCAAGAGCTGCTTTTACAGCCAATTCCGGGTGGTCATCAAATCCTACAGGTACACCAAAAGCCGCCTCAATTTCATCTCCCACATATTGAAGGACAATGCCTTTATGTTCTTTTACAGCTAAGGTCATTTCATTAAAATACTGATTTATAATTTTCACAACATGTTTGGGATGATTTTTTTCCACAAGACCTGTAAAATTTCTCAGATCAGAAAACAGCAGGGTCGCTCTTTTCATTTCACCTTCAAGGGAAAGGTTTCCGGCAATTATTTCATCCCGGATCTCCTTGCTGACATATTTCCCAAAAGATTTTCTTAACTTTCGGCTTTCCTTTAAACTGTTAATCATCAAATTAAATCCTTCAGCCACATCTCCGAACTCATCATTGGATAAAATTTTTACCCGGGTATCCAGATTATTGTTTTCAACCTCTTTAATGGCTTTTTTAATACCAAGGAGCGGAACAAGGATGCTTTTTGATAAAAAATATGCAAGAATCATTACAATTGCCAGTAAATCCAAAGCTATAAATCCCAATTCCCAGACAAGCGAATCCATGATCTGACTCCTTGTGATGGCATCCGACATATTCATTTCCCGAATATTAGCAAAAATGGTCATTCCCATTGTCGGGAAAGGGATAAAGATTATACCTAAGAATACAATTAAAAACCGTTTTCTCACATTAAGCTTAAATACATGTTTTACTCTGTTTAAATGTCCTTCCGGGAAAAAATTATGGATGTATGATCTCCATGCATTTTCCATAACAAAATACAGAATCAAAGCAGTAACGCCTCCGCCCAGAAGAGAGATCCCTAAAAACCGTCTCACACAGAAAACAAGATCAGGAGTCTGAACATTAAAAATTCTGGCTGTGATCAAAGGTTCTAAAAAACCAAAGATAAAACCTGCCAGTACCCAGATCATAAAGGAGATAACGGCAACAACCATTGGAAATCTGAGTGCTTCCCGCTGAAGGTGATGAATCTCCGATTCTTCAAGGGAATTGATCTGTATTTTATCAAATGCCACATCAAACATACTTTTTAAGGATCGTCGAAAAAATAAGAATCCGAGCAGACACAGCACTGCCGTTCCGATTGCCGCAAAAAGCGGAGAAAAATAACCCGGGATTTCAGCCCCAATTTCCCAGGAAGGCAGGATGAATGAAAAATAAAAATAAATTGCTACGGCACCCATAGTATTGATCAAAGGTGTTAAAATAGTAATTCTGTTCAAAAGTCCTCCTTTAATTGTCTATCAATTATTGCAAGTAAACTTTATTTTTCACCGGGAATTTATAATTTTTTATGGAGGTTTGCTGCATTGATTCTCCCACTGGTTTTGTCTGTTTTGTATTTCAGGCTCATTCTTTTTTTGTCTAAAGCAGATAAATAATCCATTATGATAACCTAATAGAAAAGAGTACGTCAATATAAAGGGATAAAATTATTATACAATGCATAGGCCTGGCGTTTTTTTACCATTGTCCCAAATTTTCATTCCGGCGGGTTGTAACCCCTCAACTCAATTTTAAAAATATCAGCTCCAAAAGTTATCAAATACTGGAATCTGAGAGCCTGAATTATCATAATCTGAAGGTCACGTGTAAACAGATTCTATCTCAGGAGGATCCCCGGTAAATTTTATTGGAGATTAACATGAATGATATTGCACATTTTTACAAACCCTGAAACTCAAAGATACTTGCATCATTCTGGATTCTACAAATGTTCAACTATTCAAATGGTATCATTAAGATTTCAAACAAAGCAGAACGCCACATTTGGCATAAACAAACTTTTCAGCCTCATGATTAAAAATCAAATATATGGGAAAGGGCAGAATGAAATTAAACAATTCTCCAGTAAAGTTAATTGGAGAAACAATTTACCGATACTCATTCTGAAATGGTGTTGACTATCTATCATTATTGGGAAAGGCAAACGCCTTTTCAATCACCTGGTTTTTGTGTGAAAGGCCATCAACCAGGGTCCTGTGCAAAAATAGCCTTTGCAGAAATTGCTAACCCAACATATGTTACCAACAACATGATAGCGTTTATGACCAGATCCGGTATTAAATTAGTGGCTGCTTCTCAGGCTAATACACTGCCAAATCCAAGCGTGTTACCTGCAAGTAAGACATACCATGCCCATTTTTCCCTTCTCCTGTATGCCTTCAAGATTATAACCATGGTAACAATGGCGTAGCCTATCGCCTGGACACCTATGAGCTGATTCAACATGGAGAGAAAGATCACCAGTCTGGCATTGGACGCGACAAAATCCGCCCAGGGATGCCCCATAAACAATTGGTAGTTTTTAGCTATGGAAGGTCCAGGGAACACTATAAGGCACAAACCGAGGAGCAATACATATATGGGTGGGACCATCATGATTTTCCAGGAAATTTTTAATGACCGTGCTTCCATTTTTATTTACCTCCTTAATTTAGCTGGATGTTTAATAGTTGCAAACAAACCTCTGCGCCCTCACAGGCGAATATATAGGCAATGGTATTCTCCATATTTATCATGAATTTTAATGGTAATGGTTGCTTGCCTGTCCAGAAAAGAGTTGGCATCTTTTAACCTCCTTGTAAGGTTTGATTGAATACATAACAAGTTGCTGAGCAGACCGGGAAATCAAATAATGTGTAAAGTTATATGACTTGCAGAGGGTAAGTTTCTGATCTGTAATTAAGTATCAAAACAAAATATTGTTGTAAAGACATATTCAATTATATAGCCGAAAGCAAAATCAAAAGAACCAATATCCCATGAAACTATTTGGAGATAGAGTGGAATGAAAAAAACTGGCTTTTAGACAATAAAAAACTAATAGGAACCCCCTTCTGCTTTGGTGTGGACTATTATTAACAGTTCTGAGTTTTCTACATTATAAGTAGACACAACATCATGTGTTTGAAGAAAATTTTATTCATCAGTCAGATAGTCAATTGTTTAATATAATAAATTTACAGTTGCTGATTGTGAAAAATATTTTACTTACATTTCATGACATATAAGTTGTATCTATTGTATTTCTTGACATTACAATGGCTTTGATCATATGTTTTCAAAATAATAAGATTAAATAAGAAGTTTTCTACAGGACATATAATAATTGTTGTGCCATAGAAAAATGAAACCAGAGATCGAATATCTTTCGGATAACAGTGTGGATGATGCCTTGGATCATGAGATCCGTGATTTGCTGACAACCTGCTTCACCAAACCGCAGGACGTGGTGTTCAAAGATCGACGGTACTTTCAAGAACCTTATCCCCATCGATGGGTCATAAAAAACGGACAGGGTGTAATTGTTGCGCACATTGGTGTGCATGAAAAGGAAGTTGAGGCCGAAGGTATGACGTTTCGTATTGGCGGTATTTGTGAAGTGTGCGTACATGCAGATTACAGAGGTAGAGGCTACGTCCGGACAATGCTCAACTCTATTCATGAATGGCTGTGCAGACATGGCTTTGTTTTCGCCGTCTTGTTTGGAATCCCTCTTGTATATGGCTCAAGTGGTTACGTACAGAACACCAACCTGTTTCTTGGTGGCGGCGAACAAGGATGGAATCAAACCAAAGGAATGATCAGAGAACTATCTGGAATGCCTTGGCCGGGGGGAGAGGTACACCTGTCTGGTCCAAAATTCTGAAAGAAACTGGCACAACAAAATGGATCATGTATATTGTCATTGATGTGCCAACTGCTGATTCACGATGATACAGCAGGCTAAAAAATCATGATGCAAAAAAATGATCATTAAACAAAAATCAATTGATAAAATCAAACCGATTTTCAAAGAGTATTTGAATTATATGAGTCAGTTCTTTGAAATTTTTAATCATACTTTGTGGTATGAAGGCGCACTGAAAAATTTACAACGATATATGGTTGAAAATGATCGCCACATTTACGTTTTAATAGAATCGGAATCTATAATAGGCTTTGCCTTGGTCAATAAACACCTGCGATTCAATCATGACGGCTTTGCCATTGCAGAGTTCTACATTCAAAAAGAATATAAGAAAAAAGGGTATGGCCGCAGATTGGCTGAACATGTATTTGCACAATTTACAGGCAATTGGGAAATTGCTGTTTCATTAAAAAACAATTCGGGCCGAGAATTTTGGAAACATGTACTATCTTCATACACAAATGATAAATTTATAGAAAAAAAGAAAAATTCTTTTAACGGACATGGCTTAATATTCAACAATACCTGACAAGTTGCAGGGAAAAAGATAACCTGAGCAAAAGAGAACCTGATCTGAATGACGACCTTAAAACTATTTACAGATGGAAGTGTAACTGTCAAGACAACTTGCATGAATATTAATATTTTCAATGATCAACAATTCAAACTGTATCTTTGATATTTCCAATGAGTAATTTTTCAACTGCGCCGAAAGTGAGCACTATAACGTGTAGTCCACTATTTTTCTAAAAACAAAAAGTTAAAAATACTTGCATCTGTTTGCAGTATTTTTTGACAAAAATTTGGTGAAGTATATTTTTGGTATCCATTACAATCCGTGTCTCTGAAGATTTGGCATTAGGATAATTATCATTGAGTGCCTGTGTTATCCACTTTTATATTTTTAGTGCCAACGAGAGGTTTTCCTTTGGCCCAGCAAATAAAAATAAATATTGTGCATAGCAGCATTGTTAGAAATATGAACTATTCTTCATGATCTAACAGATATTCTTCATATTCATCGTGGGTAAGTTGGCCATCATCATCTTGATCCATCTTTTTGAACTTTTCAAGATCATCACCATAGAATTTTTTAAACTCTTCAAAGGTTGCAATGTTATTCTGATTAGCATCTATACGTGTAAAACAGATATGATCTTCGCCTGAATCACCTGCAAAACAAAAGGAAAGAGGGGATATCAAAGTGAATAATGCTATACTTAAAATTATATATTTTTTCATTCTATTCATTTCCTGTTAAGTTATTGTGAATTTAATTCTGAATCTTATATCAAAAATATGTACAAATTGATAGCCGAATTATATCCAATTAGTCAACAAACGATGGGTATTTATATGATTTTAAGGTAGAAAAAATGAAATTCCTCCATATGATTCGATCTTTTACTAGTCGTGCTTAGACTCTCCTAACAGTTATGACAACTTACATTTTTTTAAAAATCTTCCATCAGAATTTTAGTAATGTATTATGTTGATATTCTTTACTATTTTAATCCACATTCTTTTAAGAATGATTCAACTGCTGCTTTAAAAGCATTTGACATATCTATTCCGAATTTCGAAGGCTCTCCCATTTTTTCCGACACCTGATTAAATCCTAAACAGGGACAAAGGCGATGGGCAGAGCTCCTCCATTTGTGCAAGATCGCTTGCAGTACTATATCCTTTGGAAAGATACCCGTTTTTAAGACCCTTTTGAGTAATAACCTGAAGATGGGTATGATAAAACCAATTCCCATTTTCATGGAAATCACCAATATAGGAAAAGGCTTCTCCTGCGGTAAATTTTGTACCGACTGCAGGAAGTTTTTCTTTATGTAAATGGCCATACAAGCTGTAAAAAGTTTCAAAATCAGGACTTTCATGCATTAAAAGAACATGTCCGCCATAATTTCCTTCACCTGCTTCATATCCACTCTCCTTGACCCTGGCATCCAAAGGGGCATGCAAAGGTGTGCCTAATGGAACAATGATATCAAGTCCCAGATGGTAAAACCGCTTTTCCTCAACCATCTGGGGGCAGGGTGACAGGACTGTTTCCCGGTTTTCAAGATAGGATGAAACACCCCATGTGTACTTGTCTTTCATCATATCATCTAAAAGTTGTTGAAACCCTTTCTGATCCCGGACATCAATGGTATCAAAAAGGGTCGAGTGAACCGACATATCAACTTCCAGCGGATCTCCTGTCAGGTTTTTGAAAATGGGTTGGATATCAATTTTTTCGCTGTATGCAATATAGGGGTATTTCATCATTTTATCCTGCCCTTAAGAAACTGGAAACTTGTTTGTTTTTATAAAACCCGGCACTTGAACCAGGGGAGATCCGCCATCATCTGTAAGAATACCAGCTGGAAACTCAAAGTTTTCATCCAATCCTTTGTAATATGACAAGTCATAACAGCCAAGTTTTATTTTTACCTGACCATTGTCATGAACAAAAGATGAGGTCAAACCATAATCCACCTCGCCCAGAAGCGTTGAAATAATATATCTGGGAATTTCCCTTCCTGATCCTTCTCTTCTCACTTTTGTGGCAATGTCAACAACATCATAGGAATCCACAGGGTGGTTGCTGTTCCACTGTTGTTGAATGGGAAGCCCTGCAGCATAAAGGTGATGAAATTCTATCCCTGCTTTTCGCACGCTATAGGCAAGGGAATGGATGTGTGCATCAGAATCATTAACACCCCCTAAAAGTGCGGTATTGCAATAAACGGTTATTCCTTTGTTGTTCAGCCTTCTAACCAGTTTTTCATGGGTATTTGTTATTTCATCGGCCAGGGTAAACCATGTTTCGATTTCCAGCCTTAGAGGATTCACCACAGAAAGCTTGTTTAAATCTCCAAGGGTATTGATCACAGCCCTTGTGTAGGCCTTGGATTCTATATTCAGCTTTGGACTGAACAGACGAACCGCATTAACATGGGGAATATCGGCAAGTTTTTTAATAAGCTGCTTTATATAAAATAGAGAATCTATGGCATCGGTTGACGAAGATATGATTACATCCGTGATTCGATCATCTGATTTGATATAATCAATTTGGCCATCATTCGCCCGGGCATCAATCTCAACCCTTGTTTCATGGAGACGCAACAGTTTTTCAATGCCTGTTTTTTCACCAGCATTTACAATGGACGGCCCAGTTTGCCTTTCCTGTAGTAAGGCGGATTTAAGCATTTCAATATCATCTGATGAGGCTGATTTTTTTTCTATTATTACTCTTTTGGGTCTGGGCCCATGTAGAAAAGATTCATCCCCGATCTTTGCCATATACTGGATATCAATGGTACCTTCATCATTCACCCTGATGTTGGTGAGTTCATTGGCAAGGGGGGCAAAGGTTTTAAAATAATCAGGTGTGTACGGTGTCCGTATCCAGATAAAATTTTCATTGTCTTTCACTTTTTCCACTGCCCATCCGCTCGTATACCAGTCCATTTTTCCTATGGGGGTTGCTGTACAGATTCTCGGGATAATCCTGTCTGACAGGTGTGCGCGAAGGTGATTGGCTATCCTAATCCCTTCGGACAGGGTACTCCAGTAAATACTGTTCCCATGGATGGGGCTGCAGGGGATATAAATATAATGAAGCTCAGCACCGGCACCACGCAACAGACTGAAAAGTTTCACAAGCTCAGGACCTTTGTCGTTGCAGTCCTTCAAAAACGGAGTCTGGACATAGACCGCAATCCCATTGTTGACAAGATCACAGATAATATCAAGACTTTCAGGCGACACTTCATCCGGATGAATAAAATGGGTGGCCACTTCCATCCGCTTTCCGTGCTGCTGGAGTTCAAAACTCTTTTGCTTAAGATATTTCAAATAAGCGGATTCGTTTTCAAGAAAAAGATCCGGATAATAGGCAATGGATCTTGTGGCAAGACGAACGGTCTGAACATGATCCACCTGCATAAGGCCGTCTATGGTCGCTGCCATATTGGCTCTGTTCATGAATGGATCCCCCCCGGTCACCACAATTTCTTTGACGCCTGGAGAATCCTTTACATGTTGAACTGCTTTTTTAACTCCCTCCACACTCGGGTTCTTTTCATTCCTGGAATCTTTGTGTTTCCTGAAACAAAACCGGCAATAAACCGGGCAGGCCATGTTTAATAGAAAGATGACACGGTTTTGATACATCTGCTCTAACAGGCCGTCATGAAACTGGCCGATCCATGTGTTGGTATGGCCCCCTGAATCCAGCTCTTCAACAAAGGGCAGATACTGATACGCCACATCCTTTGAAACCAGCATCTGGCGAATGGTATGGCGGGACAACCTTACCGGGTATGTTTCAATCACCTGTTGGAGTTGTTCCCGGTCCTTTTCAGGAACCTTAATATGAGTGGTTTTCTCAAGTTGATGGGTGTCTTTAATTGAAATATATCCATGCCCCGGCAGAACCTGCTCAAGGATTGCCATGAGCATGAGATGGGGAATCTGGATCCCATTAATTATAATCTTTTTCATTTCTCCATTAACAAGAATGGATAAAAGTTCTTCAAAAAAACCTTTTGGATCACTGGAGTACCCTGTTTTTTCCAAAAGTATTGAAAATCCTTGCTCTCCATCGCCCTCACCCGTGATACTGCAGAATTGTTTTCCTGCAAGCGGTATCGTTCCATAGATTTCAAGAAATTCAATTACAGCACCTTTCAAAGAATCAAGCATCACATCTGTTTTTTTTCCTGAATGTTTGAACACTATGTTTAGTGAACGATCATTACTTTCCATTGCAATATTCCTTTAAACAAAAATTGGTTTTTCAAGCTGCCCGCATTCCTTTTTAATAATGAATGATATCATTACCGGGTGTGGGCAGGTACATAATTTTCCACTACAAACTATAAATTATCTAAAAATAAAGATTTATGCTTTATACAAATAGTATATTGTATCTTTGTCAAACCCGTATCCCATAATCTTTCCCAGAGTTTCATCTTCATTCTCCGGATCAATTTGTATGATCAAATATTCTTTAAACGCTTTGGAATCATAAACCTTTTTTATGGCATAATTTTCCTTCTTTAAATATTGATATGTCATAAGGGATTCAGAAAAAATAGAGTCGGCCTGTTTGTTCAAATCATTTTCAAGAATAATATAACTCCTTGAAGGATCAAGATTTTTCTTAATCCAGTCAAAGCTTTGTTCGACTATTTTATTGTCTGAATAATCTTTAAACATATTTTCATCATGCCCTTTTAACGCAGCTCTTGTGTTGAATTGGTTTTCATTATTCTAATTACCTGGTTTGAGAGTTTAAATGACCTTAATTTTGTGTTTCAAACTTTAAGTAAACGGCAGTGGTCAGGTGAAACTTTCATAGCCACTTCATCACCACGTTTGAATGGAGATCTCTTGACAAAATTTATCGCATGCAGCACAAGCTCGTTATCAAGTTCTACAAAATAAC
>CAXMTQ010000074.1:0-9876 GCA_964196205.1 uncultured Desulfobacula sp. | reverse complement strand
AAGGGAATCGGTGTCTCGGGTCAGCAGCATGGAATGGTTCCTCTTGATAAAGCCGGTAACGTAATCAGGCCGGCAAAACTCTGGTGCGATACCCAGACAACTCAACAGTGCAGAGAACTTACAGCTCGGATGGGTGGAGATGCAATGGTTGTCCTTGAAACAGGAAACCGTATGGCAGAAGGATTTACTGCTCCCAAAGTGTTGTGGATGAAAGAAAATGAACCTTATAATTATGAAAAACTCACCACCATTCTTCTTCCACACGATTATATCAATTACTGGTTGACGGGTGAAAAAAAAACAGAATACGGAGATGCATCCGGAACTGCCTATTTTAACATTACAGATCGAAAATGGTCAAAGAAAGTGTTGGATTCAATCGATGCTCCTGCCTGCCGGAACTAATTTCAGCAAAGACCCCCTGTGGTTTCATAAATAAAGACATCTCCGATTTATTAGGACTTTCCCGAGATGTCCTGGTATCATCCGGTGGCGGAGATAATATGATGGCTGCCATTGGTACCGGTAATATTGAGCCGGGCGTTGTAACAGCAAGCCTTGGAACGTCCGGCACGGTGTATGCTTTTTCTGATAACCCGGTCATTGATTCAAATGGTGAAATGGCATCTTTTTGTTCATCCACAGGGGGATGGCTGCCATTAATCTGCACAATGAATGTTACCGTTGCAACAGAATTGGTTAGAAAGCTTTTAAATTTTTCCGTAGAAAAAATGAACCGGTTTGCAGAAAATGCAGATCCCGGAAGCCAGGGTATCTTCCTATTGCCGTATTTTAATGGCGAGCGTACCCCACCCCTTCCCAACGGCAGCGGCACTTATCTGGGGCTTACTTCAATGAACATGACTCCTGAAAATATCTGCCGGTCTGCAATGGAAGGACCGGCCATGGGGCTTAGATACGGCATAAACATTTTGAAAAAGTGTGATATTATACCCAAGGAGATACGCCTTGTAGGCGGAGGGGCAAAGAGTCCTCTATGGCGACAAATTTGTGCAGATATATTTAATTGTCCTGTCATATCACCCTTTGAAGAAGAAGCCGGTGCTCTTGGTGCTGCATTGCAGGCGATGTGGTGCTGGTATAATGAAAAAAAAGAAAAAAGGTCTATCAAGTCAGTCACGGAACATTTTATTAAGCTGAATCCAAAAACCTTGTGTGAACCTGAAGAAAAAAATGTAAAAAACTATGATGAATTTTTTAATACGTATTTGGAATTTAATGAGGCCTTGACACCAAAATTCCGATAATATGATTTACCCACCATTATGAATCGGCGAAAAGAATTATTTCATATAATAACAGAACGATCAGAACAGGGAGATATATTCTTTGCTCCTATACTGATGCAGTTTGCAGCACACTATATTGGCAGGACATATAAAGATTTTTATCTTGACCACAACGTGCTGGTGGATGCCAATCTTACTTGTATGAGAGACTTTGGCACGGATGCTGTAGGGCTGATCTCGGATCCTTACCGGGAATCATCTGCTTATGGGTTGGTGTTAAACTATCCAGATGAATCGGTTCCCCAGCCCCAGAATCCTTTGATTGAAAGTCTCGAAGATATCTTTGAGCTGCCTGATCCTGATGTATTCAAGGCTGATCGAACCCGTGACCGAATTGATGGTACTGAATCTCTTCGCCGATCAGTTGGCGAAAAGGTCCCTGTTATTGGATGGATTGAAGGACCTTTAGCAGAAGCATGCGCTCTGGTCGGTGTTGAACAGATGCTTTTGAAACTGGTTTGTGATCCTGGTTTCAGCAACCAGATACTTCAAAAAATGATGCCGACAGCAAAGGCGTTTGCCCTTGCTCAAATCGAAGCTGGTGCAGATATCATCGGTGTGGGAGATGCCATATGCAGCCAGATTTCTCCCAAAATGTATTCTGAATATATAAAACCTCTTCATGATGATCTTTTCAGATTCATTCAAAAGCAGGATACAATGGTTAAACTCCATATTTGTGGAAATATTAAACACCTGCTTTCTCATCTGGCTGAACTAACACCGGATATTATTGATCTTGACTGGATGGTGGATATGGAAGACGCTTATGAAATTCTCGGTTCAGAAATTGTCCGTTGTGGCAATATAGATCCCGTTGCTGTGATAGAAGTCCAATCCTCAGAAAATGTATTTGCTACAACATGTGGTTTGATAAGAGCAGAACAGGGACGCCCGTTTATCCTTTCGGGTGGTTGTGAAATTACTCCGCTCACACCTATTAACAATCTGAAAGTTATGATGAAAGCTGCTTGTAATTTTTTACGATCAGGCTACAAAAACACTTCAGATAAATAACAAAAAGAAATTGTCACTCCTTGATAGTCCAAACATGAGCATATTGTCTATCATTATGGGGTCAGGCCATTTATTTAAAGGACGTTGACTTCTTTTTCCAGTAGTGGGTGCATTCAAAATTCGACCGGTGGGCACTTGTATTCATAGTCCTGACTATCCCAAACCTCACAAAGTTAAACAATAGCACTCAAGTATTATTATCCGGTACTCCCTGTGCAGAGTATTTGAAATCCGAAATTATCAAGGTTAATCAAACAATACTTCAGCCATGCGGATAAGCGCAAAATTATAGAAAGTATTATAAGAAAGGCCTTAATCTGAAAGGCCCATACACCACGTTGCTTTTGGAGGTTCACCTTTTTTAAAACCTCAGCGAGTCATGATGCATTCCGATCCTATTAAATTTTAAAAAAGTGTCCCACAAAGATTACAGTTAAAGCTTGTTAAAAATCAGAAATAAGGGCATATCCTTGGCGTTGATAACCAATAGACGATATCCATCCATTCTGAACTTGTTCAATTCCTGGAAGAATTGAATCTGCTTTAACACCATAAGATCCAGCTGCAAACATGCAGACTTGCAGTTTAATTCCGTTTTCAGCAAGTGCAGGTATTATTGCAGCAATTGCATCAAGATGAATTCTGTCTTCAGCAGAATAACCTTCAGTTCGTTTCGAGATAAATTTTACAGCCGGACCCATAAAGATAACAACAAAATCACGTTTGCCTTGTATGGCTGTCACAGAAGGGTCCTCAAAGGTGTCATGAATAAGATCAAGATGAATAGCCAAAGCTTGGGAAGTTTTTACCCGAATATCAAAAACGACTTTAACTGATTCAACACCATTTAATGCTTTGTAGGGTTCTGAAGAAACACTGCCTATAGTTAAAGTCATCATACAACAGGTAGCAATAACACTAAAAATTAAAAAACGATTCATTAGAATATTCATTTTTTCCTCCTGTTTGTGGAGTTATTTTTTGCAAGTGGAAATTCCTAAAAGCTGATAAGGTGGGCACCATCCACTTAGGCCGGTGAGAATTGGTAAAATACCTATTAAACCCCACCAGGATTTTGGACCTATAAAAACAAGTGATAAAATTATAATTCCTAATAAGACACGAATAATTCTTTCAATATTATGGATATTTTGTTTCATGGCATTTCCCTCAATTGGTAAAGTGAATTTCATAAAATCATAAAAAAAATATAAGCACTTTTATTAACATGGGAAGAATGACCGAGTTGTGGTGGTCAGTGAAGCCAATCTTAGTGCCTGTTGCAGGTTCTAACTTAGCGGTTAAAAGGTAAATTCCCTGGAACGGGTTTTATTCAGGACAGGAATATTTACCACGTTAACCTTGAAGAGTTAATCTAAAAGGCTTTCCAGGCTCTCAATTATCTCTTCCGGGGATGCTGGTTTTGGAAGATAATCATCAGCTTCCATATCCATTCCATGCGCATGGGAATATTGTGTGGAGCTTACATGGTCTGAAACAGCAGTCAGCATTATAATGGGAATATCTTCATATTTTTCATCGTTTTTAAGTTCTGAACATACTGCATATCCATCTTTTTCCGGCATCATCACATCCAATACAATTGCATCTGGAATATTGGCTTTGACTTTTTCAATGGCTTCAACGCCGTTGTAAGCAACTTCAATCTTATAGCCTTCCGCTTCAAGGTTTTTTTTTAAAATCATTGTTAAATCAGGCTCATCGTCAACCAGTAAAATTGTTTTTTTGCTCATTTTACTTCTCCTTTTAAATTGTCATTAAAAGCTTTTATAAAATTATATCATGAACTTTGAGCCATGTCGACAAGTTGTTACAGTGAAAATTACTATTTTGTACAGCCTGCTCATAGCTTGACTACTTTTCCATTGTACAATATAAGAGTGTCCAATAGAATATAAAATTAAAAAAAGCAAGAGAGTCCTGCAGGTATGGATAAAAATAAGTATATTGATGGTATTAAAAAAGCAGTTCAACACACCTCCCATCCCGGAGCTCCGGATTATGATCTGTTCCAGCCAACAAGTGTTATGGCGCTGTTTGTTTTTAATAATGAAATTGAGCTGCTGTTTATCCAGAAAGCCGATGTAAAAGGCTACCCGTGGGCTAACCAGATGGCGTTTCCAGGCGGACATAAAGATAAAACCGATCTTTCAACAAGAGATACAGCCTTAAGGGAGCTTGCAGAGGAAATGGGGATAATTCAGGAAAATGTTGAGGTCATTGGTTCTTTTGGCCATTTCCAAACCATTAACAGCAAGGATATTGAAGCCTTTGCAGGTATCTGGAATGAAAAAGATGTCATCAGGCATGATGCTGCTGAGATATCCCGGGTTTTTAAAATCCCCTTAAAACATTTGATGGGTATTCACAAAAAAAAAGATTTTCATCTGCATAAACCCAATATCATGCAATTGACATATCCCTATGAAGATGTTTTGATTTGGGGGGTAACAGCTAAAATTTTATATCATCTTCTTGACAGTTTATTACAAAATAGTGATTTTGTAAGCCTGTGCACTAAATAGTGTCTGACCCAAAACTGCTAATTGTCTGTTTGAAATCGTTTCCTGAGCCTGAAAGATATTTTTGCTACAAGAAACAGACTTAAAAATGCCAGAAAACATGGAAACCATACATGTTCTATGAAATTTATATTATTGAAAGCAGTCACAATACCGAAAATCGCAAAGGCAAATACAAAAAGCATAAAAATAATAAGTGCCCAGCAGATAAAATTAGAATCATACCAGGTTGTTATGGATTTTCTAAAAAATGGGTTAGGGTCTAATTGCATTTTGTTAAATCTCTAATTTATATAAAAACACAATATATTGATTGTTTTTATTGACAAACCGCAATATATTGATTAATCATATGATTCCGTGTTGCAGATTGCTTTATTTATACCATAAAAAATTATAAAAAATATATGCTAATTTCAATCAGATTTCAAGAGGTAGATACATGTTTGAGAAAATAAAAAAACGAGATGGAAGAGTTGCCGAGTTTGATTCATCAAAAATCACCAATGCTTTGAGAAAAGCAGGAGAAGCAACAGGGGAGTTTAATGGCAGGGAAGCAACAAAAATGACAATGAAAGTTGTTACACTGGCAAGAGATCTGCGTCTTGGGATTGTTCCTGAAGTAGAGGAAATACAGGATATTGTTGAAAGAGTTCTTTTGGATTCTCCATTTTATAAAACAGCCAAAGCATATATTATTTATCGGGAACAGCACAATCAGATAAGAAAAATTGCCATTAAAGAAAATGTGGGGCTGATGGAGTCATATATTCGCAGAATGGATTGGAAGGTTAAAGAGAACAGCAATATGAGTTATTCCCTCCAGGGCTTGAACAACTATATATCTTCAGATATTACAGCAGAATACTGGCTCAATAAAGTTTATCCTCCATCTGTCAGGGATGCACATTATGCGGGAGATCTGCATATTCATGATTTAAGCCTCTTATCTGTCTATTGCGTTGGATGGGATTTACAGGACCTTCTGCTTGAAGGGTTTAAAGGCGTTGCAGGCAAGGTTGAATCTTCTCCTCCAAAACATTTTCGCAGTGCCCTTGGTCAGATTGTTAATTTTTTCTATACTTTGCAGGGAGAAGCAGCAGGCGCCCAGGCAATGTCTAATTTTGATACTCTTCTCGCCCCTTTTATCAGAAAAGATGATTTGTCCTATAAAGAGGTTAAACAGGCACTGCAGGAATTTGTATTTAATATCAATATTCCCACAAGAGTTGGCTTTCAAACTCCTTTTACAAATATAACCATGGACCTTAATGTACCCTCCACTTTAAAGGATACTCCTGTTATCCTTGGAGGGGAACACATCAGGGATACCTATGCAGAATATCAAGAGGAGATGGATACTATCAACGCTGCCTTTGCTGAAGTCATGATGGAGGGAGATGCAAAAGGCAGGGTTTTTACCTTCCCTATTCCGACATATAATATAACTGAAGATTTTGACTGGAATAATCCAAATTTGGAGAATATCTGGAAAATGACCGGGAAATATGGGATACCCTATTTTTCAAATTTTGTAAATTCAGACATGGACCCGGAAGATGCCCGTTCCATGTGCTGCAGATTAAGGCTGGACAACAGGGAATTGAGAAAAAGAGGCGGCGGTCTGTTTGGTGCAAATCCATTAACAGGTTCCATCGGTGTTGTAACCATCAACCTGCCAAGAATTGGATATCTTGCCCAAAGTGAAGATAATTTTTTTGAAAGATTAGACACTCTTATTCAATTTTCTGCAGATTCATTGAGCATTAAGCGCAAGATGCTTGAAAAATTTACAAACGGTGATCTCTATCCCTATTCAAAATTTTATTTAAGAAAAATCAAGGAGAGCACCGGGGTTTACTGGCGTAATCATTTTTCCACCATTGGTATCCTTGGTATGAATGAGGCCTGTATTAACTTTCTGGATAAAAATATTGCCACAAAAGCAGGACAGGATTTTTCTGTAAAGGTCATGGATCATATCAGAGGTAAAATTGAAGAACTTCAGGAAGAGACAGATGAGATTTTTAACCTTGAAGCAACTCCGGCTGAAGGAACCACATATCGTTTTGCCAGTATGGACAAGGCGAGATTTGACGATATTATCTGTGCCAATGAAGAAGAATATAAAAAAGGTAAAGACCCGTTTTATACCAATTCCACTCATCTGCCTGTAAACTATACCGATGATATCTTTGAAGCTTTAGAGCTCCAGGACAGGCTCCAGGTCAAATATACCGGTGGAACGGTTCAACATCTTTTCCTTGGAGAAGAAGTTGCAGATATAGAAATTGTTAAAAATGTTGTGAACAAGGTATCCAGCTCGTTCAGGCTGCCGTATTTTACTTTGACTCCGACATTCAGTATATGCCCGTCCCATGGCTATATTTCAGGTGAGCATGAAAAGTGTGACACCTGTGATGCTGAAACAGAAGTCTATTCAAGGGTTGTTGGTTATTTAAGACCTGTTGGGCAGTGGAATAACGGAAAGCAGACAGAGTTTTATATGCGTAAAACATATAATACCTTTAATGCAGCCTGATAAGTATGCATATTGGTGGATTTCAAAAAAATTCCCTGATTGATTTTCCTGGAACCATAGCATGTATTGTTTTTACCCAGGGTTGCAATTTCATCTGTCCCTATTGCCATAATCCTGATCTTGTCGTCAGCCCCTCAAAAAAGGCTGGCGGTCTTTATGATGAAAATGAGATTTTTCAATTTCTTGAAAAGAGAAAAGGTTTTTTAGAGGGAGTTGTTATTACTGGTGGAGAACCAACACTTCAAACTGATCTGCTACTTTTTTGTGAAAAAATCAAACAAATGGGCTATAAGGTCAAATTAGACAGCAACGGAACCCGGCCGGAAACAGTTGCAAGGCTTTTGAACAATCAGCTTGTTGATTTTATCTCCATGGATATAAAAACCAGCCTTGAAAATTATAATTTTGTAATATCAGGAAAATTTGATACAGACAAAATAGTGAAAAGTATTCAGCTTTTAATTGAAAAAACACCTGCCTATGAGTTTAGAACCACCTGCAGCAAACCCTTTGTCAATCAAGAAATAATGAGAGATATTGGTGAAATGATAAAGGGGGCATCCAAATATATTCTGCAAAAATGCTCCAGAAAGATAGAGGCGCTTGATCCTGAATTTTTAAAATCCAATGATAATTTTTTCTCTGATAAAGAGATGTTTGAGCTTAAAAATATTATTGATGAATATGTTGTTTCATCTATTGTAAGATGAACCAGAGTCTGGTTATAAAGACTGGAGATTTTTTGTTGGTTATTCAGGATCAGGTTCTGCTTCAGGGTAAATCATTTTACCGGTCATAGACAAATCATAGCCGCCCAACTCCTGTGCACTGGTTTGAATAATCTTGCCTTTTAAAAGCGATAAAAAAAGCTGGATTCCTTTATCAAAAAATCGTTCTTTGGTGATGAGCAAATCAAATCGTTCCCAGCAGATGGGAATAAAATCAAGACCCAGGATAGTGGCAACAGGTCTGATGCCTGGTCCCGCATCTGCATTTTTTGTCAGAATCTGTAACCCGATATCCATATGTTTTGACAGGCAGTTTTCATATCCATTTATGATGTTGCCTTTGATTTCTGATTTTTTTAACTCTTTATCAAAAAGTTGTCGGGTGCCTGTTCCCAATCGCCTGTTAATAATTTTTATACCTGGTTTGCCAAGGTCTTTGACAGACTTGATATTCTTAGGATTTCCCTTTTGGATTATAATGCCTTGCTCTCTTAAACTAAAATTTACCACTGCCGGCATCTGGTTCATCTCATCTTTTAAAAATGGAAAATTATACTCTTCATTGTCTGCAACAAGATGGCTTGATGCTATGTGACATCGGTTTTGCCTTAAGGCTTTTAATCCTCCCATGGAACCTGTTATTCCAAACATGGTCATATGATTTTCATGTTTAAGATTAAAAGTTGCAATAATTTTATCCAGCAGCAGATCATTGCTGCCCGCAATAAGAACAAGCCCGTGGTATGGGGGAAGCTTGGCAAGCTGAGGGAAATTTTGTGTGCCTGCTTCTATCCATTGATAAACCAGCTCCATGGGAAACAGCCATTTACCCGTAACCTTTGAAGCAGGCAGTCCTTTTTCCGCAATTAATGAATAAACCATTTTTTCATTAATATTTAAAAATTTTGCAACCTCTTTGGTTGAAAGCATTTCGCTCATACCAGCTCTCCCCTGTTTTCATAATAGAGACATAATGTATTAATTACGTCTCTATTGTGTTCAAACATGGATAAACTATTAAAGAGTCTATCCTTCTTGAATATTGAGCAGTTCCACTTCAAAAATAAGGCTTGAACCTGGCTCAATAGCTTTGCCTGCGCCCCTGTCTCCATAGGCAAGATCCTCCGGGATATACAGCATCCATTTTGAACCGGTCTTCATGAGCAAAAGAGCCTGGCTCCAGCCTTTGATCACAGCATCAAGCTGGAATGAAGCTGGCTTGCCACGTTTGTAGGAAGAATCAAATTCTTTTCCATCAATGGTGGTTCCCCTGTAATGGCAGCTCACAGTATCCGAAGCTTTAGGAAAAGCACCGTCTCCTTTTTTGATTACTTTATACTGAAGGCCACTGGTCAGAGTCTTTACACCTTCTTTTGTCTTATTTGCCTCAAGAAAAGCTTTGCCTTCCACCTTATTCTGTTCAGCTTTTATTTTCATGGCTTCTATCTGCTTTTGCTGCATCTGTTGCTGAAAGGCCGTTAAACTCTCCTGCATTTGTTCATCAGACAGCATATTTGAATCGCTTTTACTGTCTTTTATACCTTGAAAAAATGCTTCCAGGTTTAAGGAATAATTTTCCTGAATATTGCCACCAATATTGAATCCCAACGCATAACTGATTTTGTCATTTTCCGTAGTCAATTCCTTTATATCTCCTTCTGCTGAAAAGGCAGGATTTTGTGTAAAAAAAATTGCCGTTGTAAAAAATAGAAAAAGAATAGTTTTAACTCTAATCA
>CAXMTQ010000073.1:0-9880 GCA_964196205.1 uncultured Desulfobacula sp. | reverse complement strand
GTTATACAAAAATGCTTATGGTAAATATCCATATATATCAGCTGCATTATTTACTTCTTATATCATTTAATGTATATGTGTAGGTTATATTATATTTCTAATTAGATAAATCAATATAAATCAATATAAATATAGAGGTGGAAATTATGAAAAAAAGAATGCAGACAATTGATGGAAATACAGCAGCAACCCATGTGGCTTATGCCATGAGTGAAGTTGCGGCTATTTATCCTATTACACCATCAAGCCCCCTTGGTGAAATAGCAGATACCTGGGCATCAAAGGGAAGAAAAAATATTTTTGGTCAGGTATTGAATATCAAGCAGATGCAGTCTGAAGCTGGTGCAGCAGGAGCTGTGCATGGATCACTTGCAGCAGGTGCTTTAACATCAACCTTTACAGCATCCCAGGGGCTTTTGCTTAAAATACCCAATATGTATAAAATTGCAGGAGAGCTGCTGCCTTCTGTTTTTCATGTAACAGCCCGCGCTATTTCTGCCCATGCCCTTTCAATTTTTGGAGATCATCAGGATGTCATGGCTGCAAGACAGACAGGTTTTGCAATGCTTTCATCTAATTCAGTCCAGGAAGCCCAGGATCTTGCCCTGGTTGCTCACCTGGCAACCCTGGAGGGACGGATACCCTTTTTACATTTCTATGACGGGTTCAGAACTTCCCATGAAATCCAGAAGATAGAAATGATTGAATATGAAGATATGGCATCTCTTTTTAATTTTGATGCATACAAAGAGTTTAAAAAAAGAGCTATAAATCCAGAACATCCCGATACAAGAGGAACAGCTCAGAATCCTGATATATATTTTCAGGGCAGAGAAGCTGCAAACTCCTATTACCTGAAAATACCCGGCATTGTAAAAGAATCCATGAAAAAAGTCAGTGATTTAACAGGCAGGGAATATAACCTGTTTGACTATGTCGGTGATCCTGAGGCTGACAGGATTATAGTAGCCATGGGCTCTGGATGTGAAGCCATTGAAGAGTCCATTAATGAGTTAAATACCATGGGTGAAAGATTAGGGCTTGTCAAAGTTCGTCTTTACCGGCCATTTGATACTCAGAGTTTTTTAAGAGCCATTCCGGCAAGTGTTGAGACACTTACTGTTCTTGACAGAACCAAAGAGCCTGGAGCTGTTGGAGAACCTTTGTATACTGATGTGTGTACGGCATTTATGGAGTATGGAGAAGGCCCTAAAATTGTCGGGGGTCGATATGGATTATCTTCCAAGGAGTTTAATCCCAACATGATCAAAGCTGTTTTTGACAATATGAAAGGCATTCAGCCTAAAAATCATTTTACTGTGGGTATTGTTGATGATGTAACCTATACATCCCTTGAAGTTGAAAAGGGTTTTAATCCGGCTCCAGAGGGAACCATTGCTTCTAAATTCTGGGGTCTGGGATCTGATGGAACTGTTGGTGCAAATCAGAGTGCTATTGCCATTATCGGTGATAATACAGATAAATATGCCCAGGGTTATTTTGCCTATGATTCAAAAAAATCAGGGGGTTTGACTGTATCTCACTTAAGATTTGGTGATGTACCCATAAAATCAACCTATATGATTGATAATCCAGACTTTATTGCATGCCATCAACAAAATTATCTGGAAATTTATGATGTTCTTAAGGGAATCAAGGAAGAGGGTATATTTCTTTTGAATTCATCCTGGTCTGTTGAAGAGATGGAAAAACATATTCCAGGGGATGTAAGAAAAACCATATATGATAAAAAACTCAAGTTTTTTAATATTGATGCAGTTAAGATTGCCGGTGAAGTGGGTTTGGGCGGCAGAGTCAACATGATCATGCAGACCTGTTTTTTCAAACTTGCCAATGTTCTTCCTGTTGAAGAGGCAATAAACCTTTTAAAGGAAGATATTAAAAACAAATTTGGTAAAAAGGGTGAGGAGATTGTTTCAATGAATATAGAAGCAGTTGATAAAACCCTTGCTAACCTGGTTGAAATTAAAATTCCAGAATCATGGAAAGAGGGTAAAAAACAACAGCAGATAATTGAAAAAACCACCCCGTTTGTGGACAATGTCATGAGAAAAATCAATGCTCAGGGTGGAGACGATCTTCCGGTAAGTGTCTTTACACCGGATGGTGTGTTTGAACAGGCAACAGCTCAGTATGAAAAAAGAGGGGTTGCCATTAATGTTCCAGAGTGGATTTCTGAGAATTGTATTCAATGCAACCAGTGCTCCTATGTATGTCCCCATGCAGCAATCATCCCTATTGTTGCAAAAGGTGGGGAACTTGCTGATGCTCCTGAAAGCTTTGTGACCATTGATGGAAAAGGCAAAGGTATGGAGGATTTCCAATTCAGGATGCAGGTGAATACCTTGGATTGTCAGGGTTGTGGCAACTGTGCTGATATCTGTCCTGCTAAAACCTGTGCTCTTGAAATGAAACCTCAGCAGGCCCAGTTTGAAGCCCAGAAGGAAAATTATACATTTTCCAAGACCATTGATTTTAAAACCGATATTCTTAAACGGGAAACTGTTAAGGGAAGCCAGCTTTATAAGCCTCTTCTTGAGTTCTCCGGTGCATGTGCAGGATGCGGCGAAACGCCGTATGCTAAATTATTGACACAGCTTTTTGGTGAAAGAATGACCATTGCCAATGCCACCGGCTGCTCCTCCATCTGGGGTGGATCAGCTCCGGCAACTCCATATTGTACCAACGCAGATGGAGACGGCCCTGCCTGGGCAAGCTCCCTGTTTGGAGATGCAGCAGAGTATGGATATTGAATGATGCTGGCAACCAATACCAGGAGAAATGCTCTGGCAGGAAAAATTGAACAGGCTCTTGAAACAGATATATCTTCAGATCTTAAAGATGCATTCAAAGGGTGGCTTGCAGGGAAAGATAATGCAAAAGAGTCCCAAAAATATAGCCTGGCATTAAAAGTCCTGTTAAAAGATGAATCCAATGGTCTTTTAAAAGAAATCTATGACGAAAAAGATATATTTGTAAAAAAATCCCATTGGGTTTTTGGCGGTGACGGATGGGCCTATGACATTGGATACGGAGGTCTTGATCATGTTCTTGCTTCCGGTGATGATATAAATATTCTGGTTATGGATACAGAAGTTTATTCCAATACAGGGGGCCAGTCTTCCAAGGCAACACCAACAGGAGCCATTGCAAAGTATGCAGCTTCCGGCAAAAAGATTGGGAAAAAAGATCTTGGCCGCATGATAATGAGCTACGGCTATGTCTATGTTGCATCCATTTCCATGGGAGCAAACAAGAATCAAACCCTGAAAGCTATTCTTGAAGCTGAAAGCTATCCTGGACCATCTCTGATTATCTGTTATGCACCCTGTATTAACCAGGGGATCAGAAAAGGCATGGGCAAGTCCCAGTTAGAAGGCAAACTGGCTGTTGAGTCCGGTTACTGGCCTCTATACCGATATAATCCTGAACTTGTTAAAGAGGGAAAAAATCCATTTGTTCTGGAGTCAAAAACTCCCGATGGAACTCTGCAGGAATTCCTTGGCGGAGAGACAAGATTTGCAGCCCTGGAAAAGAGTTTTCCTGAAGAATCAAAACGCTTGAGAGCAAAGATAGAACAGGAAGTAACAGATAAATATACAATGTATAAAATGATGGCCGATGTCGGCAAAGAAGAGAAATAAGAGTTAAATTATACCACCTGATCACCGGGCATTTATGTCCGGTGATCAGGCACTCCCGGAACATATCTTCACTTATTCGTCACGTCAAAATAATCTGTTTCTGGATATTTGCTGAAATTTTTTTAACCCGTTCCAGACTGTTTACCATACTATTTTATCAGAGATTCAAAGATATGATACTCTTCAATGTGGTAGTGGGGTTCAGGATATATGGCAATGGGTTGTGCAAATTGTTTTTCAAGGGATGAAATAAGGTATTTCTCGCTGCCATGCAGCAGTTGTGCGATTTCAGGATGTACTTTCACACTGAATCTGTTGCCCATAATATCCCCTGCTTCGCTCATAAGATCTCTGTATATTTTATGGCATATGGATTTTCCCGACAAAAGATTACCATCACCGTTACAATAAAAACAGGGTTCGCAAAGGCTTCTTGTAAGGTTTTTTCTGGTTCTTTTTCTTGTCATCTGTATGAGGCCAAGTTCAGTTAAGGGCAGGACATTTGTCTGGCTCTTGTCTTTTTTCATGGCTTCGTTCATCTGTGCCATGACCTTGTTTTTATGCTGCTCTTTTTTCATATCAATAAAATCAATAATAATGATACCGCCAATATTTCTAAGTCTTATTTGATAAGCAATCTCTTTTACAGCTTCAAGGTTGGTTTTGAGTATGGTTTCATCAAAATTATGTTTTCCCACATACCGGCCCGTGTTAACATCTATCGCCACCAGCGCCTCTGTCTGCTCAATTATAATATATCCACCAGACTTGAGCCACACTTTTTTCTTTAAAGCCCTTGCCACATCCCCTTCAATATTATAGGCATCAAAAACAGGTTCTTTCCCCTGGTAAAGCTCTACAGACAGTTTCACATCCGGCATTAAATTTTTTAAAAAATTTTGAACATTTTCATATTCGGTCTTTGAGTCAATAATAAGCTTGTCAGCTTCGTTGGCCATAAAGTCTCTTACGGCTCTGAATGTTATTGTAAGATCTTTATATACAAGAGATGTGGCAGATGTTACCTTGCTTTTAGCAAGAATACCCTCCCATGTTTTGATTAAAAATTCCATCTCGTTTTTAATGGTCTCTTCATCAATGCCAAGAGCCTGTGTTCTGAATATATAACCGAAATTGTTCTGCTTGATGGATAACAAGAGCTCTTTTAGTCTTGTTCTTTCAACTTCATTTTCAATCTTTTTTGAAATACCGATATGGTCAACAGTAGGCATTAATACCAGATATCGTCCTGCAAGGGATATGTGGGTGGTAATTCTTGGACCTTTGGTGCCAATGGATGATTTTGCCACCTGCACCATGATCTCCTGACCCTCTGTCAGAAGATCTCCAATACTGCACTCATTATTCAAAGAGGCTTTCCAGGATGTATTGTTTTGTGTTAGATTATTAGTTTCACTGTTTTCATCATTTAATTGAGTATCTGTTTCAACATCATTATCCTGTTCAAATTTTTGATATACTTTGTGACTGGCAGTATCCAGGACATCGTCAACGTAGATAAAAGCAGCCTGATCAAATCCAATATCAACAAATGCGGCCTGCATTCCAGGAAGGACTCTCTGCACCCGGCCTTTATAAATATTTCCGGCAATGGAAGTTTCATCTTCCCTTTCAATAAAGACCTCAACAATAGTATTGTTTTCCAGCAGTGCCACCCGTGTTTCATGGGGTGCAGAATTTACAACAAGCTCTTTTAACATGAGATCATCCTTGTTTCATCTTTTTGATTCTTGCACAATTGATAATATTTTCATCCAGTTCAAAACAGTTTTTTAAAATTTGAGCAGGTCTTATGATTCTTTCATTATATTTTTTTATAACCATTTCAATATTTTGTAAATCAATAAATGAAATTTTTTCAACAGTTTTTCGTAAATCAGTTTTCCTTATTTTCCCTTTTTTGCTTAAATCTTCAACAATAAATTCTGATAAATCTAAAAAAAGATCCATTTTTTCTTTTTCAAGGCAAGGCTCTAAGAATTTGATTCTATAGAGTGATGCATCACTCTTTTTTTTCTCAAATTTGTTAAAAAGTTTGCATCCTGTAATGAAAAGACCTTGGGGCAGAGTTATATTTAACATATTAATAATTTGTTCAGTTTTAAGGTTTTTTTCAAGATAGATAAAAAGCAATTCCTCTTCACTCTCCATTCCAAGGGGCAGGGCTGTTTCAAAGGAAAGCCGCATGGCAGGATTAAACCCTTGTGAATATTTAACATTTAACCCGGCTCTCTTTACAGCTCTTTTTACAATTGTAGCAAGTTCAAGGTGTCCGAAAAATCTTGCAGTTCCAAGTTTTGAAAAACTAATTTCAAATTTTATAAATGCATCATCGGGGATTCTTTGAACAGCAGCCTCTTTTATTGGATCACTGTTTTTAAAATTTAAACTGCCTTGAAGGTTTAAACTGTTTTGAGGATCTGAAACTATATCATGGAGCACAGGCTTTACTGTTTCAAAATCACACACGCCACATCCTGTACACTCATCTTCCCTGCAATCAGGGGTCAGAGCCTCTGTTTTTGATTTTTGAAACTCTTTTTTAAAAAATTTGGAAGTGACACCTGAATCAATAATATCCCAGGGAAGAGCTTCATCATCATCTCGTTGACGGGAAGTATAAAAGAGAGGATCAATCCCGGTTTCTTCAAATGATTTCTGCCACAGGGAAAAATCAAATTTATCATTCCATCCGTCCAGCCGGCATCCTTTTTCAAAAGCTTTTACCAGAAGTTTTGACAGTTTCCTGTCGCCCCTTGCCCATACTCCTTCAACAAGACTCATCTCAGGATCCTGCCACTTGAGTTTCACTTTTCTGTGTCTGAGGTTATCCTTGAGATATTGAAGCTTGTCTTTTGTCTCTTCCAAAGAGATCTGAGAATATCTTTGAAACGGAGTGTGAGCCTTGGGAATAAAACAGGTTGCACTGACATTTATGTTCTTTTTCCCTCTGGCATAGGAAGATGCAAGATCCTGAGAAAGATCGCAGATGGCTTTTATATCTTCTGATGTTTCAAAGGGAAGACCCATCATAAAGTAGAGTTTAATATTTTTCCAGCCAAGATCGAAAGCATTTTTCACAGTTTCTTCAATGCTCTCCCGGGTAATATTTTTATTGATTATATCTCTTAAACGCTGGGATCCAGCTTCCGGTGCAATGGTAAATCCGGTTTTCCTGACTTTTTTAATAATACTCATTAATTCAGGGGTGAGTTTTTCAGCCCTTATTGATGGAAGCGATATGGCATTGCAGTGTCCCTCTCCAAGTTCAAGAAGTCTCTCCATTAATTGGGGCAGATTTGAATAATCACCAGTACTCAGGGACAACAGGGATATATCTGAATATCCGGTTGATTTCAGTGATGCATCAGCAATTTGAATTAAATCCTCCAGAGATCTCTCCCTGACCGGTCTGTATATCATGCCTGCCTGGCAGAATCTGCACCCCCTTGAACATCCTCTGGCAATTTCAAGCCTCAGCCTGTCATGGACCGGTTTTGCAAAGGGAATAATGGGAGATGTGGGGAAATTATCAATTGTAAGCTCCGGCAGGAATGCTCTTTTAACTTTTTTATAATCTTCAAATTGAGGAGTAAGGGTCTGGATTCCGTGTTTATCAAATTCAGGATCAAAAAAAGAGGGCACATAAACTCCATCTATCTTTGACAAAAGCTTGAGAAGACTTTTTTTTCTGCCGTCTCCCTCTTTTTTGAATTCAATTACCCGGTTTGAAATTTGAACAACTGCCTCTTCTCCATCTCCAATTACAAAGGCATCAAAAAAGTCAGCAAGGGGTTCTGGATTAAATGCACATGGTCCACCGCCAATTATCAGAGGAAACAGATCATCCCTCTCTTTTGCATAAAATGGGATTTTTGACAGGCTTAATATTGTCAGGATATTGGTGAAATTAAGCTCGTACAAAAGACTTATTCCAATGATATCAAAGTTTTTGAGTTCTCTTTTAGATTCCATGGATAGAGAGGGAATCTGCTTCTTCTTTAAATATGTTTCCATATCAGGGGCAGGAGCAAAAAATCTTTCCGCTGCAATATTCTTCTGCTTGTTTAGGATGGAGTATAAAATCTGTAATCCAAAATGAGATGTGCCTATTTCATAAAGGTCAGGAAAAACAAGGGCAAAGGTTAAATCCACCTTGTTTAAATCTTTTTTTACAGCATTGATTTCATTGCCAAGGTATCGAGTCGGCATCTGTACAAGATCAAGGATATCTTGAAATTCAGGTTTATACATGATAATAAATTTTCATTATTTTTACTCATTGTTGTTTGGAGACCAAACAGATCATCCATATGATCTGTTAATGATAATCAACTTTTAAATATACTATTTTGTGCAGGATAAAGCAATGAAAAGAACAAAGATCAATGTACTGCTCGGGCTTGATAAAGCAGTGGGAAAAGTACTTATCAAGGGGTGGATAAGAACAAAACGTGCTTCTAAAACATTCTCTTTCATGGAGGTGAACGATGGATCATGCCTGAAAAACATACAGGTCATAGCCAATGCTGATATTCAAAATTATTCTCAGATAGAGGCCATTACCACCGGGACATCGGTTTCCATCGAAGGTGAGCTTGTAGAGTCCCCTGGAAAGGGGCAAAAGTGGGAAATTCATGCCTCTGATATTGAAATTATAAATATTGCACCGGAATCCTTTCCCCTTCAAAAAAAGAGGCATTCCGATGAATTTTTAAGAACCATTGCACATCTGCGCCCCAGAACAAATAAATATGGAGCAGCCTTTAGAATAAGATCGGAAATGGTCTTTGCCATTCATAAGTTTTATAAGGAAAAGGGATTCGTCTATCTGACGGCTCCTTTAATTACTGGGTCTGACTGCGAAGGTGCAGGAGAGATGTTCAGAGTAACAAGCCTGGATCCTGCACAGATAAAAAAACTGGGTAAAATGGATTTCAAACAGGATTTTTTTGGCCAGGAATCAAGTTTAACTGTTTCAGGCCAGCTTCCTGCTGAGATGTTTGCCCTTGCTTTTGGAGATGTTTATACATTCGGTCCTACTTTCAGGGCGGAAAATTCCAATACCAGCCGCCATGTAGCAGAGTTCTGGATGTTAGAGCCTGAAATGGCTTTCTGTGATTTAAATGAAAATATGGATCATGGTGAAGAGCTTGTAAAATATCTTACAAGACATGCCATGGAGAAGTGCGAAGAAGACATGGCTCTCTTCTCCAGATTTGTGGATAAATCCCTTTCCCAGCGCCTTGATACCATAATAAATAAAAAATTTGTCAGGCTCTCCTATACAGATGCTGTTGAGATATTAAAAAAAGCAAAAAAAGAGTTTGAATTCAGAGTAGAGTATGGCATAGATCTGCAGTCAGAGCATGAGCGCTTCCTGGCAGAACAATATTTTAAATCACCTGTTTTTCTTACAGATTATCCCAAAGAGATCAAACCTTTTTACATGAGAATGAATGATGACGGCAAAACAGTTGCAGCAGTCGATCTTCTTGTTCCCATGATAGGAGAACTCATAGGCGGCAGCCAGAGAGAAGAGAGACTTGAACCCCTTGAAAAAAGAATGGATGAGATGAATATGCCCAAAAATGATTACTGGTGGTATCTTGATTCCAGAAAATTTGGTTCTGTGCCCCATTCAGGCTTTGGCCTGGGGTTTGAGAGATTTTTAATGATGATTACAGGAATAAGCAATATCAGGGATGTCATACCGTTTCCCAGGACTCCCGGCAGTATTGATTTTTAAATGAGACAACAATTATTTGTTACCGATTTTGACGGTACACTGTTAAACGATAATAAAACCGTTTCCCAAAAGGATCTTGATACGCTTCAAGAACTAAAGAGTAGAAATGTTATCGTGGCGGTTGCAACAGGCCGGTCAGTCTATCTTTTTCAAAAAGCTCTATTGGCAATGGGAGCTGGTGAAGACAGCCAGGATTTTCCCATTGATTATGTTATTTTTTCAACCGGTGCCGGCATAATGGAATTTCCTTCCAGCAGATTGATTTACCAGAAAGCTATTGATCATTTTGATATTCAAAAAGTTGTAACCTGTTTTGATGAATGCCGGATTGATTATATGGTACATAAAGCCATACCAGACACTTGTATCTTTGTTTATAAATGTTTTGGTGACCATAATCCTGATTTTGATACCAGGCTGGCGCTGTATAAAAAATTTGCACAAC
>CAXMTQ010000072.1:0-9880 GCA_964196205.1 uncultured Desulfobacula sp. | reverse complement strand
CCTTGTCTTCATCTGATAAAGTCAATCGCTGCACCCCGCCATTTGGTGTGGCGCCAATCTTTGCCATCTGTTCAAGTGAATCCTGTAATCTTTTACCATTGATTCTCAATTGATCATTTTCCATTTAATTTAAATCATCCTTGTTTAACTTGTATTTGTTTAACTGGTATTTAAAAATTTATTTTATACTGTATCGCCAATGGATTTGTGCAGTAACTGTTTTTTAACAATTTTAATCCACTGTGCCGGGTAGGCAACTTTAAAAGCAATAGTATCAATTGTTTCAGAGTTAATTTCAGGCTGGGTTAAAAAATCAACCTTAACTGCTGACTGATAAAGCCTGGTCTCTCTATGTGAATCACCGTGATATACTTTTTTTATTGATTTTACTGGAATATCAAACATTATATCTGAAAATCGCCCCTTAAATATCAGACCTTTTTTATGTACAACCAAAAAACCTTTATATTTTTTCAATGCATCCTGGTCTGAAGAGAGCCCAAAGCATGTTATGCCAAATCCAAGAGCGATAATATCTTTTTTATTATAATTTTTTTTTACCCACTGTTTCTCCCTCCAGGTAAAAAATGTCATAATAATAAGGATGCTTAAAAAGAGGCATCCTATTATAAAAATATGGTATTGGTAAAAAAAATTCATTGATATAAACTATTAAGATGTGAGATCAATTTTTAAAAAAAATCAAAACTCACATCTTAATGACTTTATAGTTTAGGTTTAAAATTTACTATCTTATCTCGCCTTCTTTCATGGCAGCCCATCTCTCTTCTGCTTGTTCCCATGCTTCTTCACTTGCATCTTGTTCCCATGCTTCAAGCCCTCTGTCCGCTTTTGATGCACCGGGCAATAAATTGTCCAGCAGCATGGCAATAATCGCTGTAACCGCCATTCCAGTTGTCAAAAGAGCCTGGAAGATATTGCTCAGCGTATTGACAATAGATCCTGCTTCTCCCCACACAAGTGGAACTGCATTGGCTGAAAGCATTGGGTTAAAATGATATGGAACACTTAATCCGCAGAAAAATGCCAGACCAATGATAAAGAGGTTACGTGAATTATTCATGTTTACTAATTGAAGATTTGAAAGGCCTACAGATGCGATCATTCCAAAAAGACCTACAAACATTGCTCCAACAACCGGTTTTGGCAGAGTTGCAAGACTTGCTCCAAATTTACCGCAAAGTGGGATAATCAGCATTGCAATGGCACCTGCGATAATTACACGGCGGCTTGCAACTTTTGTAAGACCAATTGACCCTATATTTTCAGAGTAGGTGGTTGTTCCGTTACCAGTCTGTAAGATTCCTGCGATCAGACATCCTAAACCTTCTGCTCCAAGACCTTTTGATATCATTTTCTCTGTTGGTACAGGGGCTTCTGAGATTCTGGCACATGCATAGTAATCACCAATGGATTCTACCATTGATGCAAAATATCCTGCCAGCATGCCAATTGTGCCTGCCCAGAGAGTTGAACTTCCAAGATCAGGAAATCCCCACTTAAAAGGCATCATGGGCTCAAAACTGAACCAGGAAGCTGAAGCAATAAGATCAGGTTTTAAATAAGCTGCATTGTCAGGAGAGATCATTCCTGTTACAGTTCCAATAAATGCTATTATCCAGCCTGTAAGAATTGCCAGCAGAACGGGAAACATCATAAATACTTTGGATTTCAAAGAGAAAACCTGTGAGTATAAAATAAGTGCAATAAGGGTAATCAATGAAATGAGCCAGTTTGTTGCCATCCAGGGAGCCCCGATTGAAAAGAGTGCCAGACCTATCATTGCTACTGTAGGTCCAATGGTAATGGGGCTGATAAGTTTTTTAACCTTACCTATTATACCTGTATAGCCAAGAACTATTTCAACTACTGATGCAAACATGACAGCAGCTGCCAGTTCCTGCATCTGAATCTGCCATACATCAACGCCAGTCAGTTTTTTTCCTGCAACCATCCCAATAATGGCAAATGCTGGTCCCAAGAATGAAAAAGTTCCGCCCTGAACAACAGGAAGCCTGTTGCCAAGAGGTGACTGCTGAATAAGGGTACAGATTCCCGATGCAAAAGAACATGGTTGAAATTAATAAAGCAAGTTGTGCAGGCGGCATTCCAATGGCACCGCCGATTATAAATGGAATTAATACAGTTGCCCCGAACATGGTTAAATACTGCTGGATTCCAAGCATTATTGCCAAAGGCCATTTGGGTTTACTGCCGATTGGATATACAATCCACCCCTCTTTTTTTTCCTCTGTTTCCTGTGCGCTCATACAAATCTCCTTTCAAAAATTAAAATTAAAATTGATTTGTATTTATATGAAAGAACACTACATTTTTTAATTCTTTCATGTTTTGTTGTGTGGCAAAAAAATCAGATCCGTCAGCTTCTGACCTTTGGGGTACATGGCTGTTATAGGGAGCTGCCAACCATTATTGCAAGATCAATCATTCTATTGGAATATCCGGCCTCATTATCATACCATGAATAAATTTTAACCATATTTCCGTTGATGACATCTGTGCAGCCTGCATCAACAATGGAAGAGAGAGGGTTTGAGTTAAAATCAATAGAAACCAGGGGGATATCACAATATCCTAATATGCCCTTTAAATTTTCTTTTGATGCAAGCTCAAGGGCATTATTAATATCTTCTTTTACAAGGTTTTGGCTTTCAGTTATAACAACAAAATCCACCATGGAGACATTTGGAGTTGGAACCCGAACTGATAGTCCATTGAGTTTACCTTTTAGTTCAGGGAGAACAAGAGCCACAGCTTTAGCAGCACCTGTGGTCGTTGGAATCATGGATAAACCTGCTGCTCTTGCCCTTCTTAAATCTTTATGTGGAAAATCAAGTATGCGCTGATCCCCGGTATAGGCATGAATAGTGGTCATCATTCCTGAAACAATGCCGAAATTATCAAGCAGAACCTTGGCAACAGGAGCAAGGCAGTTTGTTGTGCATGATGCATTTGAAATTATATTGTGAGATGAAGGATCATACATGTCATCATTAACACCCATGACAATGGTGATATCAGGATTGCTTGCAGGTGCGGAAATAAGTACTTTTCTTGCTCCCCCTTCAAAATGTTTTGACGCACTCTCATGGTCTCTGAAAAGACCCGTACACTCACACACAATATCTACGTTGGCATTTTTCCAGGGAATTTGACCCGGGTCTTTATATGAAAAGTTTTTTATTATTTTTCCATCAATATTCAAACAATCTTTGTCTGTCGTTACAGAACGGTTAAGAAGGCCGTGAACAGAATCATATTCAAGAAGGTGAGCAGTAGTTTTGGTATCAGTCAGGTCATTTATGGCTGTTACTTCAATCTCAGGATTATTTAATGCCGTGCGGAAAATCATTCTTCCGATTCTGCCAAATCCGTTAATACCTAATTTGATAGTCATTGATTGCCTCCTTTTTTTAATGAAAAAAAATTATGCTCTTTTTGCTCCTTTTAAAATTCCGCTGGCAAGGGATATGCTTCTTTTCCCATTTTCAATAAGAGATGAAGTCAAGGTGGCCATATCCATTTTTTTTCTCGAGTTAATGGCTTTTAAAAGTATGGGAAGATTTACACCAGAGATCACTTCAACTTTGCCTTCTTCTAAGAAAGAGTAGCTTAAATTGGAAGGAGTTCCTCCAAACATATCTGTTAATATGAGAATTCCTTTATCAGTTTTTACTTTTGAAATTCCTTTTTTTATTTTTTTTCTTAAACTATCCGGATTCTCCTGGATGTTAATTGAAACAAAACCAATGTTCTCCTGGCTTCCTTCGAGGATAAGTTCTGCGGTTTCAATTAAAGCATTTCCAAGGTTTGCGTGTGTTACTAAAAGTATTCCTGTCATGTCTGTTTTGTGTCCCGGTCAATATCCCTGTGGATGAGACCAGGCTTGAGTCCTTTTTTGTTAAGATGTTCGAAGATATTCCTTGCAATGGCTACGCTCCTGTGTCTGCCACCGGTACAGCCTATTGCAAATGTCAGGTAAGCCTTATTTTCCCTTTTGTATAAAGGAATTAAATAATCAAGAAGGTTTAAATATTTCTCAAGGAAACTTTTTGTCTCCCTGTTGGATAGTACGAATTGTTTAACAGCTTGTGATTCACCATCAAGAGTTTTAAGTTCCGGTACAAAATAGGGGTTTGCCAGAAATCTCATATCCATGACAAGATCAGCATCATTTGGAATTCCATATTTAAATCCAAATGAGACGATATTTATTCTTGTCAGGCTGTATGATTCACCCTTGCTATGAACCAGGCTTAGAATTTTGGATTTTAGTTCATGTACATTATAGTTGCTTGTATCAATATTGTGGTGGGCTGTCTGCTTTATGGGATGCATTATGTTTTTTTCAAATTTGATACTTTCCAGAAGACTTCTTTGACTCGTAACAGGATGCTGCCGCCTGGTCTGGCTGAATCTTTTCAGCAGAGTATTAATATCTGCTTCAAGAAATATTATTTCTATGGGTATTCCCATGGCTTCAATTGAACATATGCCGGTTGGATAATCTGTGATAAAGTTTTTACTTCTCATATCCATAACAAAGGCAAGTCCCTTGATGCCCGGATTTTCCTGTAAAGGCAGCTCCAGGAATTTTGGCAAAAGCTCCATGGGCATATTATCCACGCAATAATATGAAGCATCTTCAAATGCCTGGATAGCAGTTGTTTTTCCAGATCCGGAAAGACCGGTTATGATATAAACTTTTTGCATATTATATTTAAAAAACTTTTTCCCTGATTCAACCCTAAACCCTCACACCTCAAATCTCAAATCTTAAAACTCTTCATCCTTCTCCATGATAATTTCATAAATATCATCTACAGATTGGGCAGATAGCAGACCTTTTTTAAATTCATCTGTTTTTAAAAGTTTGGAGATTTGAGCTAAAACTTTAAGATGTCCCCCTGTAGAATTTTCCGAAGTCAGCAGCACAAAAAAAATGTGAACCGGTCTGTTATCAAGGGATTCGTATTCAATTCCTTTTTTACTCAGCCCGAATCCGATAATAATAGATTCCGTAAGATTTAATTTTCCATGGGGAATAGCAATCCCGCCGCCAATGCCTGTACTGCCGAGTTGTTCTCTTTCCAGGAGAATTCCGGCTATTGTTTTGGCAGATGTCTTAGTGGTTTTTGAAATTGTCAATGCAAGTTCATCAATAACACCTTTTTTATCTTTGGCTTTAAGATCTGCAATAATCGAGTTTTTTTGTAAAACCTGGCTGATTTTCATTTAACTTTATTATCCTCTGGGTTGGATTAATCCAAGCTTTCCACTATTGTGTTTATATAAAACATTGAGTTGTTCAGTTCTTGCATTGTTGAAAACAAAAAACGATTGCCTGCCTGAATCCAATTCAATTAACGCATCTTCAATGTCCATGGGTTTATAATCAATTGTCTCTATTATTATCTGGTCCAGCATAGGGTTATCTGAAATATCTTCTGAAAATTGTGATTCCACCGGTTCATTTTTAATACTCTGTTTTTTGCCGGACATATGTCGTTTGATCTTCTCTTTATTTTTTTTAATTTGGATACTTACTTTATCCATAAGGGCATCAATGGATGAATACATACTTTCAGAGTTTTCTCTGGCATGAATTTTCAATCTGTCACAGGTAAGTGTTATTTCAGCAATATGTCTGATCTTCTCAATGGATAAAACAACATAGGCTTCACCTGGGCTGTCTAACATTTTATCAAATTTGGCCAGTTTTTTATGAACATAGGCTTTTAAGGAATCTGAGGGGTCAATTTTCTTAAAAGTAATAGTTGTCTGCATAAAAAATCTCCTTAAAGTTGTTTGCGTTTGTTGGAAGGCAAGATATTAAGCACCTTTCTGTATTTAGCAACAGTTCTTCTTGCAATATTAATATTAGCGTTTTGAAGAATAGTTGCTATTTTGTCATCACTAAAAGGCTGAATATGGTCTTCATTTTCTATTAATAGCTTAATTCTATCCTTTACGCTGGCTGATGCCATGGCCTCACCGCCGGTTCGTCCAATGGAAGAGTTAAAAAAAAATTTTAATTCAAAAAGCCCCTGGGGTGTGTAGGTATATTTATTGGTTGTTACACGGCTTATTGTGGATTCATGCATTTCGATATCTTCTGCAATGTCTTTTAAAATCAGAGGCTTTAAATATGCAATGCCTTTTTCAAAAAATTCTTTTTGAAATTTCAAAATACTCTCCATCACAAGATATATTGTTTTCTGGCGCTGGTGGATACTTTTAATAAGCCAGGAAGCAGACTGCATTTTTTCATTGAGGTAATTTTTTGTATCTTTTGATAACTTGCGGCCATTGGAAATAGTATCTTTATAAAATCGGTTGATTTTCAGTTTTGGAAGTCCATCATCATTCATGACAATTTTAAAATCATCCCCGTGCTTGTAAACATATATATCTGGTGTAATATAGGCTGCCTCTTCAGTTGAAAATTTGCGACCGGGTTTAGGCTCGAGATATTGAATAATTTTAACTGCTGTTCTTACATCATCAGTAGAAATTTTTAATTTTTTTGCAATTTTTTTGCTGTTTCTGTTTTCAAGATTTTTCAGATGATTTTTTATTATTTCAATAATAATAACATTGTCAATGCCAAGCTGCTGAACCTGGATGAGAAGAGTCTCACAAAGATCCCGGCCACAGATACCTGGTGGATCAAATGCTTGAAGCACTGACAGCACTTTCTCCACATTTTCAACATCACAACTGAAATTTTGGGCAATCTCTTCAACACTGATGCAAAGATAACCGTCTTTGTTTAGATTACCTATAATCATAAGACCGATTTTCTCTTCATATTTCTCCAATCCCGAGAGTCTTAACTGCCATTGAAGGTGGTCTTTCAGGGTTTTCTTATCAGGAGTAAAGGCTTCATAATTAGGTGCTTCCCTGTTTTCTGATTCCGTGTATATTCTTCCTGTGGAATTATATTCATTAATATAGTTTTCCCAGTCAATATCTGTTCTTACTTTCTCTTCAATGGTGATTTCTTTTTCAGGTGTCTCTTTCTCTTTTGAAGCACTATCTTTCTCTTTGGCTGTAATTTTATTATCGGATGATTCATGAGTGCTTGTTTCTTCAAGGGCCGGGTTTTGTTCCATCTCCTCTTGAATCATTTCAGCAAGTTCAAAGCGGGAGAGCTGGAGCAGCTTAATTGCCTGCTGAAGCTGAGGAGTCATGACAAGCTGTTGAGTTAATATCAGGTTTTGATGTAATCCAAGTTCCATATTATAATTTGAAATTTTCTCCGAGATAGATTTTTCTGGCTATTTTACTTGAAATAATTGTATCAGGATTCCCTGATTCAATAACTTTTCCCTGGCTCATGATATAAGCATTATCACAAACTCCAAGGGTTTCTCTTACATTATGATCTGATATTAAAACGCCTATTGATTTTTTAGTCAACTGATAAATTATCTTTTGAATATCAATCACAGCGAGAGGATCAATGCCTGCAAAGGGTTCATCAAGAAGAATAAACAAAGGATCTATTGCAAGTACCCTTGAAATTTCAAGCCTCCTTCTCTCTCCTCCGGAAAGAGAACTTGCTTTCTGATTTGCAAGTTTACCTATGCCCAGCTCTTTCATCAGACCCATGGCTTTTTGTTCAATATTAAATCCGTTTTTTGGTAACACTTCAAGTATGGCTGTGATATTCTGTTTTACAGTCAGTTTTCTAAAAATAGATGATTCCTGGGGAAGATAACCAATTCCTTTTCTTGCTCTTATATACATGGGATATTGAGTGATATCTTCTTTATCTATAAAAACGGTGCCTTCATCAGGTTTAATCAGGCCCACTGCCATATAAAATGTTGTTGTCTTTCCGGCGCCATTGGGCCCGAGAAGGCCTGTAACCTGGCCTTGTTTTACTATGATATTTACATCATCTACAACCTTTTTATTATCATAGGTTTTTACAAGGTTTCTGATTTCAAGTTGTTTCATTATTTTTTGTCCGGGAGACTATCTTTTGTGATATTATCTTCAGGATTAAAAAGTGCTTCAACTCTTTTTGTTCCGTCACTCTCCACAATTACCTTGTCCTCTTTTCTAAAAAGAGTAATTTTGGTTCCAGTTACAAAACTTGAACCTGTTATTAATTTTGGAGATTTACCTGTGAGAATCAATATTTCATCTTTTGTGGTATAAACTGCTTTATCTGCAAGGGCTTTTCGCTCTTTAGAGATATATTTGACATTACCCGTTGAAATAATTTTTTTGACACTGTTTTGATCAGCCGGCTCTTTCTCTTTTTTATTATCATTAAAGTAAATTTGTATGGAATCTGCAAAAAGTGTTGAATCCTCCATAACAGCTTTAACATTTCCTGAAAATTCAACCATGGATGATTTTTCTTCTGCAGTCATTTTGTCAGATACAACATGAATGGACCCCTGGCTTTTCTCCTTTGATGTTTCAGCCAGACTTAAGCTTGATGTTAAAAAAAGTGCAAAGCATGCAAGAGTAATCAAAAACAGACATTTTTGTATTGATTTACAGAATATTGAAATTTTCACTGAACCTTCCTTTAACATGCCCTTCTAAAACAGTGTATCTGTCATTTAATTTTGTTGTCATTGAATCCGCTTCAATGACAGAACCTTTTCTTGTAAGTTTAACGTGAGTATCAGAATATATTATATGTTTTTTTTTATTATAATGCAACTTGTCAGTTTTCAGGGTTGAATTTTCATAGTTTACAACCACATTGTCTGAAAATGTAATATCATGGGTTTTTGTGTTGAGAAAGCCTTTTTCAGCTTTCAGGTGAACCATCTTTGCCTCTTTAGTATAAAAAGTGATGGTGACATCCGTGAGTACTGCCTTGTTTTTATTTTTTAAAAGAGTTGCAGATGCAGCCTTGAGCTCCCACTCTTTTATACCATTTTTTTTTGATATCTGTTGTAAAACATTTAATTTCAGTGCTGCTTTAGTATCTATCTTAATATTTTTGATTTTTACAGGCTTGGACAGCAGTCTGTCAAAATAAAAAAAACCGCTGATAATTATTATCATCAATATAAGCAATCCTATTAAAGGATATGTCAGTTTGTGTTTTAAAGGTTTTGTCATGACAGGTATTTATTAAGGATATCGTTCCACAAACCTTTTGCTTTTAATATACTTTCACAAACTTCTCTTACAGCTCCGTGGCCGCCTTTTAAATTTGTGATAATATCACAATGTCTCTTTACATCATCACATGCATCTGCAACACAAAAAGAGACACCAACCTGTTTCATGACAGGCAGATCAATGAGATCATCTCCCACAAAAACCATGTTTTCAGGATTAATGCCGGTCTGTGATATGATTGATTTAAGAACCTTTGATTTGTTTTCTATCCCGGCAAACAACAGAGAGATACCAAGCTTTTGACACCTGTGTTCCAAAGCTTTTGAGCTTAAGCCTGTTATAATGCCTACTTTAACGCCCGCCTCCATTAAAAGTTTTATTCCAAGACCATCTTTTGCATTAAATTTTTTTATCTGCTCTCCTGAGTCTGAGTAAATAATGCCTGCATCTGTCAGAACTCCATCCACATCAAGAAGCAGAAGTTCAATATTGGCAAGTTTCTCTTTCATGAAGTTATCCCACACTTTTTTTAACGGCAACAAGGTTTGATAGAAAATTTTGCATATCCTTTAAAGGCATTGAATTAGGTCCGTCACAAAGGGCTTTGTCAGGATCAGGATGTGTTTCTATAAATAAGCCATCAGCTCCTGCTGCAATGGCAGCCCTGGAAAGGGTTGGAACAAATTGTCTCTCCCCGGCAGAAGAATCTGCGGCACCTCCCGGAAGTTGCACGCTGTGTGTT
>CAXMTQ010000071.1:0-9960 GCA_964196205.1 uncultured Desulfobacula sp. | reverse complement strand
TTTCAGAAACTTTCAGCCCTGAAGCAATAATCACTGTTTTAAACCAGTATTTTTCTCATATGATAAATATTATTCAAAAACATAACGGCATCATTGTTGATTTTTTTGGAGACGCTATTCTGGTATTTTTTGAACCTTTGTCATGTTCTTTAAAAGAGACAATTAAAGAGTGCATCCAGTGTGCATATGATATGCAAAAGGAGATGCTTGTGTTCAACAGTGAAATGGAAAATCAAGATTTACCTGAACTGAATATGGGTATCGGCATCAATGCAGGCCAGGTAATTGTGGGCAACATAGGGTCTGAAAAAAGAGCAAAATATGGAATTGTAGGCCCTGCAGTTAATATCACAAGCCGGATTCAAGCCAAAGCAGAGGCACAGGAAATCATTATCTCCGATTCCGTATATAAATATTTGAAATATTTAAAAAATGAAATAAACATTCAAAAATCCTTTAATGCATCCATGAAAGGAGTTGATCATCCAATGACTTTGCATGTATTAAAAAAGTGAACTGATAAATCTTAATTTAAAAGGTTTTCTTTTTATGCTCTTCAGGCAAGTTTTGTACTATCCTGGCTATATTGTAGAATATTCTGCAATATTTTTTTTACCATTCTATCTAATTTAAATTTTATTTAATAATATTAATGAGTTACTCATACTTGTCCTCTCTGGCACAGTTTATGCTCTATTAATTTGTAATTGAAAAAAAATATTAATGTGATTTATATTCAATTTAATAAAGGCAGTAATTATGAAACAAGTTATTTATCTGACAGCCATGTTCTGGATCATTATTATATCTTTTCCCCAGGGTATCTCCTTTGCCGATGATGTAAAAAGGATGGAAGGTGTTGAAAACAGGCTTTCAACAGAGATCTCTTTATCTGATTTGTTAAATTATGCCTATTTAAATAATCCTTCTATCATTGCATCAAAGGAAGATTGGAAAATCGCAATTGAAAACTATAACCTGGGTAAAAGTTATCCAGACCCCCAAATAATGAGTACATATTACCCATCTCCCATTGAAACCAGGCTTGGACCCCAGGATTGGAATCTGACATTGTCCCAGCAATTTCCTTTTCCAGGCACTCTGTCACAAAAGGGCAAAGTCCTTGAATCAGATGAAAAAATTTCAAAATTTAGGCTGGATAAGAGTGTTAGAGAAATTGCCGCATCAATTATCATCTCTTTTCATGAACTTATATATATTCAAAAAGCAGGTCATTTTGCTCAGTCTAATTTCAAGCTTGTCCAGAAATTATTAAAAATCAGTGAAAATCATTATGCAAACGACAAAGCCCTTTTCTATGACATTTCAAAGGCAAGGGCGCAGGCAGCACAGATCCAGTATGATATTCTCCTTTTAGAGGAGCTTGAACAGAGTGAAAAAGCGCGTATTAATACTCTTTTAAACAGAGAACCCCTTGCCAGATTAGGAACTGCCAGGGATCTTGCTTTCAGAAAGGTTGTTTATGAAATTGATGAAATCTATGAATTATCCCGGGATAATCTGGAAGATATCCTGATTGCCGAAGAGAAGATCAACCAATCTTCCCAACGGTTAAAACTTTCAAAATTTGAGAATCTTCCATCATTTAAACTGGGCCTTTTTTATGCTTCAATCGGAGATCCTGATGTGCCGACACCTCCGCCTGATGCAGGCGATGATGCCATTGGCATCCAGCTTGGTTTTAATATTCCTCTATGGTTAGGTAAAAACCAAAGCAGAACATCAAGAGCCTTTGCCATGAAACAAAAAGCCAGGGCCCAAAAGCTTGAAATAATAAACAAAACCAGCGCCAGAATCAGCAGGCTTTGGTTCAAACTTCAAAATTCCAAAAGACTTATAACCCTTTATACAAAAGAGATGATCCCCCAGTCATTAAGATCTGTCCAGACAGCAGAAACCTGGTATCGCCAGGGTGAGGGAAGTTTTTCAGATTTCTGGAACTCCAGGCCACAGCCTATAATTTTCAGATATCCCTTGAACGTGCAAAAGCAGATTATGGAAAAACCCTTGTAAAACTTGAATTACTGACAGGAGTATTCCTTGATAAAAGAATAACAGAGAAAAGAGTAATAGACAAAAAAAGAGGTAATGAGAAAACAAGCACTTCAAAAGGGGATAATGAATCATGAAAACCAAATTATCATTGATATTCATCATATTTTTCATCTCCACATCTTTTGTGTATGCAGATTATGATAATATGTATGAATCCCTGGAAGAGTACAAGCCTCCTGTTTATTTCACTCAATCCTTAAATCTCAGGGAAGAGGAAAACAATCTTTATTCAAAACCTGATAATGATTTGTCCCCTCTTGTGGCAACCATAGAGAAACTTAAGATTGACCATGAAAACAGAATGAAAAAAGAGCGGCAGATTGAATTTTTATCTGATTATGACAATAAACTCTTTAAACATCTTTTAACCACATCTGACAGTGCTGGTGCAGTGATAAAACTTGTAAAAAAACAATTTTTCTTAAAAGAGATTGAAATCCTTGCAGCTTTAAGAAACCCTGCAATCCTTGCAGCACAAAAAAAAGTCAAGGCGGAACTTTCTTCCTTTAATCAAATCATGGATCTTGATGAAAATTTAAGGCAGTACTCGGCATTTACAAAAGACCTTGATAACAGTGTCGGACCATTAAAAATGAATGATTCCATCCAATCCAGGTATCCCTATCCAGGGGTGACAGCACTCAAAGGCCAGGTCATAAATTCCCAGGTTTCAATCCTCATGGAAAAAATGAAAACAGTCCAAAAAAATATCATCACTGATATTAGGATCTCTTTTTGGGAATTAATTTACATTGATAAGGCCTTTAAAGTAACATCTGAGACAATAAATGCCTTCAACCGGCTTAAGGATGTGGCAACAACACTTTATAAAAGCGGAAAAACAAGTTTTCAAGATGTCATCAAAGTTAATATCAACATAATCAGATTAAAAGAGGATCTAGTCACCCTTGTTTCAAAAAAGAGAAATATTGAAATAAAAATTCTGGAACTTTTAAATCTCCCTGTTAACACAACCCTGGGAAGGCCTGCCAATAAAAACACCCATAAAAAAACAGGGCTGCCGGAAGATCTTTACCCTGTTGCAATGCAGCAGAGGCAGGAACTTAAAGTCATAAGGCTTTCCATTGAGAAAACCCAAAAAATGATAGAACTTGCAGAAACCATGGTATTGTTACCATTTACACTTAACTTCTCTTTTTACGAAGCTGATGCAGTTGCAAGTGCTGGAACAGGAGCCAAGAGAATGCCCTTTCTGGAAAAAACCATGGCTTCAATGAAGAACAATTACCCTGTCAAACCATGGTATGGCATTGATGACCCATGGCTCAGGGAGACAAGACTCAAACTTTCAAGCCTGAAAAAGACCCTTATAAAAGAGGAAAACAGAACCAATACCATGATCTGGAAAGCCTGGTTCACAGTTGATAAAAACTCAAGAGAGCTTGAAATGTATAAATCTAAGATTCAACCTCTGGCAAAATCTGCTCTGGATGTCTCAACAAGAGGATATGAATCCGGATCAATTCCATTTTCAGATGCCATTGATTCATACACGTATTGGTTAAAGATAAAGCTTTTAATCGCACAAAAACAAAAAGAGATTGGAACCAGTGTGGCAAAACTTGAAAATATTATGGGCAAGAGTTTTGAGGATGAAAAATAGAGGAAACTGATCATGGTAAAAAAATATAAAACAAAATCCTTTTACATAACGACTATTGTGGCAGCTCTGATAGCGATTTCTGCCTTGTTAACCTTACCGGAAAGGAACAGCTTCAGTTCAGATTCAGATACACATGACCAAAAACCTGCAGCCCGCAATACTGCTGTTCAAGATTCAAACCAGAAAAAAATAATCTATTGGCGGGCCCCCATGGACCCTTTTGAAATTTATGATGAACCAGGCCAGAGCAAAATGGGCATGGATCTTGTCCCTGTTTACGAGGACGATGCTGCAGATGATTCTGGTAGAAAAGAGAGGAAAATAGTTTATTGGCAGGCCCCCATGGATCCAAGCGAAACATATGAAAAACCCGGAAAAAGCAAAAAGGGTGAAAAACTTATCCCTGTGTATGAAGATGAGCTCATGGGAGGTGTTAATATTAAAATAGACCCGGTGGTTGAGCAAAACATGGGTCTTATAACGGAAAAAGTTCAAAAAGGGCCTTTAAAACATACCATCAAGACCTATGGAGATATCACCTTTGATGAAACCAGGACTGGAGTGATCAGCCAGAAATTTGACGGATGGATAGAAAAACTTTATGCAGACTTTACAGGGTATTATGTAAAAAAAGGAGACCCATTGTATGAAATTTATTCTCCGTTACTGCTTGCAGCCCAGGAAGAATATCTGTCTGCATTAAAAAACTATCAAAGGCAAAAAACAAATTTCAATAATGATATCTTAAATTCTGCCCGCATGCGGTTGATGTATTTTGATATTGCAGATTTAGAAATAAAATCCATTGAAAAAACCAAACAGGTCAAAAAGGCCATCATTATAAGGTCACCTTTTACAGGTTTTGTAACCCGCAAAAATGCCGTGGAAGGATCTTTTGTTAAAACAGGGGCCAGTCTTTATACCATTTCAGACCTGTCCCATGTCTGGGTTGAAGCCCATATTTTTGAATATGAGCAAAACCTTGTTTTCAAAGGCCAGGAAGTTGAAATGACCCTCTCCTATAACCCGGGCAAAATATACAAAGGAACTATCGCTTATATTTTTCCATATTTGCAGAAAAAAACAAGGGATGTCATCATCAGGATTGATTTTTTAAATGAGAACAATGAACTAAAGCCTGACATGTTTGCAAATATCAAAATTAAAACAACAGCTGATGAAAAGATCATTTATATCTCCTCCCAGTCGGTCATTCATTCCGGTGATAAGAAAATTGTTTTTGTGTCCAAGGGCAATGGGAAATACTCTCCCCGGGAAATCAGTACAGGTATCTATCTTGATGACGGTATGGTACAGATTTTAACCGGACTTTCAAAGAATGAAATTGTTGTTACTTCAGGCCAGTTTCTTCTTGATTCCGAATCAAAGCTCAAGGAAGCAGTTCAGAAAATGATTGAGGGCAAAAGAGGACCGATATCAGAAAAAATTGAAGAAGATTTTTTTGATGATATGGGGTTTGAAGAAGATTTTTTCGATGATATGGAATAATTAAAAACAGGGTAAAATTCAATGATAGAAAAAATAATAGTATGGTCAATAAAAAACAGGTTCATGGTTATCATTATGACACTGTTCATCATTGTGGCAGGCATCCTTGCCATGCTGAAAACACCTCTTGATGCCATTCCAGACCTGTCTGATGTCCAGGTAATCGTGTACACTGAATACCCTGGTCAGGCCCCACAGGTTGTTGAAGACCAGGTGACATACCCCCTTACCACTGCTATGCTCAGTGTTCCCTATGCAAAGGTTGTCAGGGGATACTCCTTTTTTGGATATTCCTTTGTATATCTTATCTTTGAAGACGGAACAGACATATACTGGGCAAGGTCAAGGGTTATGGAATATCTTAATTTTGTTTCAGGAAGGCTGCCTGCAGGCGTAACTCCAAGTCTTGGGCCCGATGCCACAGGGGTTGGCTGGGTATATGAATATATATTAAAAGACACCACCGGGAAAAATGATCTGCAAAAACTTCGATCCATCCAGGACTGGTTTTTAAGATATGAATTAACTGCCGTGCCAGGTGTTTCAGAAGTTGCCAGCATTGGAGGATTTGTAAAACAATACCAGGTGGAAGTTGATCCCAATAAACTGGTTTCATACGATATTCCCATCTCAAAAATAAAAAATGCCATTAAAAAGTCCAATTCCGATGTCGGGGGAAAACTTATTGAGATGGGGGAAACCGAATTCATGGTACGGGGCCTTGGATACATACAATCCCTTGAAGACATAAAAGACATTGTCATTTCCTCTGACAAAAAAGGTACCCCTGTCCTCTTAAAAGATATTGCCGATATCCATATCGGGCCAGAGTTAAGGCGCGGTGTCCTTGAATGGAGTGGTGAAGGAGAGACTGTGGGTGGTGTTGTTATTATGAGATATGGGGAAAATGCCCTTGAAGTAATAAAAAGAGTAAAACTCAAACTTGCACAACTTCAAGATGGCCTTCCTGAAGGTGTTGAAATTCTGACAGGATATGACCGCTCCTCCCTTATCCAAAGAGCTGTTGAAACCCTTAAATCAAAACTTACCGAAGAGATGATTGTGGTAGCCTTAATATGCATTCTGTTCCTTTTGCATTTCAGATCTGCCTTTGTTGCCATTTTCACACTTCCCGTTGGGATTTTGATGTCTTTTCTGATCATGTATCTTCTTGGAATCAATGCCAACATCATGAGCCTGGGCGGTATTGCTATTGCCATAGGAGTTATGGTGGATGCATCTATTGTTCTGGTGGAAAATGCCCACAAACACCTGGAAAGAGACCGGGATAAAAAAAGCCATACACAGATTATTATTGACGCGTCAAAAGAAGTAGGCCCTGCCCTGTTTTTCTCTCTATTGATTATTACAATCTCATTTCTTCCTGTATTCAGTCTCACAGAACAATCAGGAAGGCTTTTCAAACCACTTGCCTATACCAAAACAACTGCCATGGCAGCCTCTTCTCTTCTTGCAATTACCATTATCCCGGTTCTCATGACCTTTTTTGTAAAAGAGAACCCCATTGACCCTGAGTTTTCCAGGAAGAAGAAAACATGGATCTGGATAATGACTCTTGCAGGACCGCCGGCTCTGGTTTTCCTTGCAGGTCTTTTGGGGATCAATCTTCCTGACTACAGTCTTGTACTGGCATTTGGCGTTTCAATATTGCTTTACTTTTGTCTTTGTCCCCAGAAAATAATCTCAGAAAAGAAAAACCCCATATCCAAAAGTTTAATCCGGCTTTATCTTCCCTTGATAAGAGTTGTTTTAAAATGGCGGAAAACAACCATTCTTGTTTCTTTGCTTGCCCTTGCAGTCACCTGGTATCCAATGTCCCGTATAGGAAGTGAATTCATGCCTCCGCTAAATGAAGGGGATCTTCTTTATATGCCCACAACCCTGCCCGGTATCTCCATTACCAAGGCCAAAGAACTTTTGCAGCAGACAGATAAAATTATTCAAAGGTTTCCGGAAGTTAAAACCGTCCTGGGTAAAATAGGCCGGGCAGAAACTTCAACCGATCCAGCTCCCCTTTCAATGATAGAAACAGTAGTCACGCTTTGGCCCCAGGTCCAACATGAAATTATTTTACATGATCGTTTTTTTTCAAACTGGCCCGGGTGGCTTAAAAAACCTCTTACCTTTATATGGCCTGAACAATATAAAGGGGTAATCCTCCACGAGTGGAGAAAAAAATATATTAATCGTTTTTTTTCAAACTGGCCCGGATTTTTAAAAACCCCTTTGTCATGGATAATGCCCGAGGAGAGATACATTACAATAAAAGAGCTTGCCAACGATCTTGATAAAGCTGTGAAATTCCCAGGGCTTACAAATGCCTGGACAATGCCTATAAAAACCCGGATTGATATGCTGTCAACGGGGATAAAAACTCCTGTGGGCATCAAAATCATGGGGCCTGATCTTGGTACCCTGTCTAGAATCGGGGAAAACATAGAAGCATTCTTGAGAAATCAACCAGGCACCTTGTCTGTATTCTCAGAACGTGTCACAGGAGGCAATTACCTGGATTTTAAAATTAACCGTGTAAACATTGCCCGTTATGGACTCTTTGTCCAGGATGTGCAGGATATTATAACAACTGCCATAGGTGGAATGAATGTTACTGATACTGTTGAAGGCCTTGAAAGATATCCTGTCAACTTAAGGTACAACCGTGAGTTCAGGGACAATGTTTACATGCTGAAAAGGGTCATGGTGGCAACACCTTCCGGTTCCCAGGTTCCCCTTGCCCAGCTTGCAGATATATATATCCACAAAGGCCCTGCAGGCATTAAAACTGAAAACTCAAAAAAAACTGCCTGGATATATATAGATATTAAAGACATAGATATAGGTACATATGTTAAAAATACAAAAAAACTGGTTGAAGAAAAAATCCAACTGCCTTCCGGGTATTCAATTGTATGGTCAGGCCAGTATGAATACATGGAAAAAGCAAGAAAAACCCTGAACATAATAGTTCCGGCAACCCTGCTTGTGATTTTTTTACTTCTTTATATTCATTTTAAAAATTTTGTAGAAGTTGTCATAGTAATGGCCAGCCTGCCATTTGCACTGCTTGGAGGAATCTGGCTTATATATATACTTGACTACAACTTTTCAGTTGCCATTGGTGTGGGATTTATCGCACTTGCAGGGCTTGCAACGGAAACCGGTATAGTCATGCTTGTTTATCTTGATACAACATTTAAAAAGAACAAAGAAGCAAAAAAAATGAGCTCTTCAATTGAGCTTTTTGATTCAATTATTGAAGGTGCTGTGGAAAGGGTCAGACCTTTAATTATGACCGTTGCAACAACTTTGATAGGCCTTTTGCCTGTAATGTACGGGTCTGGGGCCGGTTCACAGATAATGAAACGAATAGCAGCACCAATGGTTGGCGGCCTTGTTTCTTCAACCATAATGACTCTTATTATCATTCCTGTGGCCTATAATTTGTGGAAAATAAGAACAATTAAATAGCATTATATTAAAAGGAGTCTTTCAATGAAAAAGCAATTTAAATTAATTATCAGTGCAGTATTTTTGTCCATTTTTTTCATGGCAGGATATGTCTTGGCCATGGAGGGAAATGATATGGATAAAGCAGAAAAAATAGGAGACCTTATCCATGAGTCAGTCATTGACGGGTATATTCTCTCCCATTACTTCATGGATCTTCGCGATCAGAAAACAGCAAGCCATGCTGATGATACCAAAATCGGCACTCAGGACATGGATAAAGAAGAGATGGACAAACCCCATCACATCATGGTTTACATCATGGACAAAGACCATAATCCTGTTTTAAAGGGAAAAGTCGGTTTCATGATTAAAGATGCTGCCAACAATAAACAAAAAGCAATGGGAATGTTCATGAGTAATGGTTTCGGCACAACTGCCGACATGAGAAAGAGAGGAAGTTATACTATTTTCACCAAAGTTGTTTTAGAAAACAAGATCTTAAAAGACAGCTTTAAGTATGACATCAATTAATTTTTTAATACCAATAGGAATGCGAAAATGAAAAATCGTCTGCTTGTTATTCTATCTTTGTTTCTCATATCAATGATTGTATCAACCCCAGCCATAGCTGAAAAAGATCCATTTGCAGATGCAGGATTTACTCAAGTTAGAAAACAAATTGTCGCACCGGATTTTACGTTGGAAGATCTTGAACAAAATTATATTAAATTATCTGATTATCGTGGAAAAACGGTACTGCTTTTTTTCTGGACAACTTGGTGAACCTGGTGCAAGAAGGAGGTTCCTTCTCTGATAAAATTACATGAAAAATATAAGAAAAAAGATTTTGTAATCCTTGCCATCGATATTCGTGAAAAATACAAAACCGTAAAAAATTACGCCAACAAAAAGAAAATTCCTTTCAAAATTCTTATGGATACCAAAGGCGATGTTGCTCAACAATACGATGCGCGTGGAACACCTGCCCATTTTTTAATAGACAAAGAAGGAAACATCAAGGGTGGTGCAATTGGGTATAAGAACTTGAATAGTAGGGCTAGTAAAAATCTCATCCAATATATAATTGACAATCCTAGCTAATGAGAATCTACTAAAAGCAGGGCATTCTAAGGGGGCAACCAACCTATGGGTGAAATATCTACTGGAAATAAGATTGGCATTTTAATCTTTTTATTTGGCGTTGGCTTTGTCATTCTTTTATTTCTGATTGGCACTGAGATAAACTTCAGGTTCAATACTCTCCCACCTGTTGTTGCAGG
>CAXMTQ010000070.1:0-10090 GCA_964196205.1 uncultured Desulfobacula sp. | reverse complement strand
AACAAGGTTTACTCGAATATCTGCAAGATGGCTGCCTTTACGGATGAAATAGTGGCGTACCATGCCGTTAAAATCCATGGGGGATGCAATGCCTGTATAAGAGACAAGGTTTGTTATCTCATTAATGGTTTTAAGATAATCTTCAAATTTTTTGACAACTCTGTCAGTGTGTTCAAGGGATGTCCCTTCGGGCATGTCAATTACAATTTGAAATTCATTTTTATTATCAAAGGGAAGCAGTTTTAACGGTACTAACCTGAAAACAGCAAGGGAACAAGAGCCGATCAATAGTATTACAATGGTAATAAACAGTATAAGCCGCATATATCCTTTGTTCAGAAACGGCATTAGTGCAGCCTTGTATAGCCTTGCAAGATATTGTTTGGAGTTTTTTTCTCCGGCCTCTCTTTTTTATCTTTTTTTAATAATTTATATGATACCCATGGAACAATGGTCAGGGCGCAAAGTGTTGAAAAAGTCACTGTTAAAGGGACATTGATCGCCATGGGAGCCATGTATGGACCCATCATGCCGGTAATAAAAGCAAGCGGTGTAAAACAGATAATAATGGCAATGGTTGACATAATTACAGGCGGTAGAACTTCCTGCACAGCAAAAAGGGTAGCTTCAAAGGGTTGTAAAATTTTTTGTTTAATATGGCGTTGGATATTGTCTACATTTGTTATTGGGTCATCCACCACCAGCCCCAGGGAGAGAATCAAGGCAAAAAGAGTGACTCTGTTGATGGTGTATCCAAGAATATAATTCATGAAAAGTGCCAAGGAAAAAGATATGGGCACTGCAATTGCAACTACAGATGCTTCCCGCCATCCCAGGGTCAAAGCCAGAAGTATAACAACGGAAACAATGGCAAAACCAAGGGATTTTAAAAGCTCATTAACCTTGGCCTGGGCAGTTTTCCCATAGTTCCTGGTAACTTCAATATAGATGCCGTCAGGGATAATGGTTTTTTTAAGTTTTTCAACCTGCTCAAGAATATTTTGTGCTACTTTAACAGCATTGGTCCCTTTTTTTTTAGAAAATGCCAGGGTTACACAGGGAAAGGACCCGGAAAAATTCAGAAAGGATTTGTCAGACTGAATATTGTGACTCTTCTTGTAAAAATTTGAAAAGCTTATCCTTGTATAGGAATCAGCTTCACTTGGGCCGTCAATGATATTTGTCACATCTTCAAGATAAACAGGTTTTGCGCCCCTGCCTGATACCACAAGTTTTTTAACCTGATCCACAGAGTTTAAAAAAGAGGAGCTGGTTATGGTGATTTGCGAATTAAGTTTATTTAAAAAACCTGCCTGGACAGATACATCAGCTCCTTGAAGGGCTTTTTGAATATCCTGAATTGAAACACCAAAGCCCTTCATTCTTAAAGGGTCCAGCTCCACCCTGATCTCTCTTTTTCTGCCGCCGTAGATGGATGATTTTGAAATATTTTCAAGTTTTGATAATCTTGCGGCCATCTCTTCTCCAACCCTTTTTAATTCATGATCAGAGTATTTGTCAGAATAGAGAGTCAGGTTTAAAATAGGAACATCATCTATTTCAATGGGCTTGATAAGCCAGTTGGTAACAATGGGAGGAACCCTGTCAAGATTCATCGTAATTTTATTGTGAAGCTTTAAAATGGAATTTTCCCTCTCTTCTCCCACAAAAAAACGTACAGTGACAATAGCTTTCTCCTTTGTGGACATGGAATACACATATTCAACTCCGTCAATTTCCCAGAGCATTTTTTCAAGCGGGGTTGCCACAAGTTTTTCAATCTCTTCAGGACTTGCTCCCGGGGCTTGAACAATAATATCTGCCATGGGAACAACAATCTGGGGTTCCTCCTCCTTAGATGTGATATAGATGCTGAAAGCTCCGAGGGCCAATGAAATAACAATCAGCATAACAGAGAGTTGTGATGTTAAAAACAGCTTTACAATATTGGAGAGAAAAGAGGGCTTTTTTTCAGCCATTTTTTAATATCCTATGGTTTCATTAATGGAGAGGCCTGAAAGAACTTCAATCTTTTCACCAAATATCCTGCCGGTTTTAATATAGACCCTTTGCCAGGTTTTATTTTTTTGTACATTGACCAGTTCCAACTGACCCACATGGATTACAGCATATTTTGGAATGAGAAGTGTTTTGTCTGTTTCAACCGGAATAAGAAGTCTTCCAAACATGCCAGGATAAATTCCTGGAGTTTTTGGCAGGGCAGCCTTTACCATAAAGGTTCGGGTGGCAGGATCTGCATAGGGAACGATTTCCTCTATGACAGATTTCACTGATTTGCCTATGGTTTTAATTTTTACCTCATATTCACTGCCCAGTATTATTTTCCCAATCAGGCCTTCCCGTACATTGGCTTCAAGCCTTAAAGCACCACTGGTCTGGATAATCAAAAGAGGCTTACCTGGAACAGCAAGATCGCCCGGATCAATTAATCTTTGGGCTATAATGCCAGCTGCAGGAGATTTGATATTTGAATATCCAAACCCGATGCGGGCTTCTTTAACTATCTCCTGGGACTGCCTTATTGATGCTTGTGCTGAATGTTCAGCTTCCTGGGTTTTTTCAAGCCTTGCTTTTGCCTGAAGAAATCCAGCTTTATCAATTTCCAGTTTTTGAGAAGTGACAATCTCTTTTTTAAACAGTTTTTTAGTCCTGTTATATGCAGCTTCCGCCTGGTCCAGTCCTGCTTTTGCTTCATTAATGGATTTATCGGTCTGTTTTAAATTGTTTTTTGCAACACTTAACCCCTCTTTTGCCTGTTGAAGCTGAGCTGTCAGACTTCTTGAATCAAGTTCTATGAGAATCTGCCCTTTTTTTACAGCTGTGCCTGGAACACATGATACCTTTAAAACCTGGGCATTTATCTGGGATTCAATTACAGATTCTGTTAAAGGGCGTATGGTTCCAACAGCTTCATACATGCCAGGCACCTCTTTTTGTTCAACAGTGACAATATTTTCTAATTCAGTGGTTTGCTTCAAAACATTCTCCTGTGAAACCCCGGGTTGAATTTTGTCACTGTCACAGGCAGAGAGAATCAATAATAAAATTATTAATAAAAACTGTTTTTTCATGGTATTGTCCTTATATACTATCGATAATGTTTATAGTTTATACCATATTTAGCAGCCTTATAGGAAAATTTTCTTATGGTAATCCCAATAAGGTTTGCAGCTTTTTTTATATTTCCGCTGCTGTTTTTTAAAGAGTCCATTATAATCTCTTTTTCCAAATGGGCCACAGAATTCTCAAGGCTTGAGGGAAGGGTTTTAGATTTAATTCCTGTCTGAAGAGTGGATGGAAGATGATAACTGTGGACGGCTCCTTCATTGCAGAGGATAACTGCACGTTCAATACAGTTTTCAAGTTCTCTTACATTTCCCGGCCAGTGGTATTCCATCATCATGTCAATTGCAGGGGTTGTGATCCTCTTGATATTTTTTTGATGTATTTTGATGTATTTTTCAAGGAAATGATCAGCAAGAAGAATAATATCTGTTTTTCTCATTCTCAGGCTTGGAATATAAATGGGAAATACATTAAGTCTAAAATAGAGGTCATCCCTGAATTTTCCATGCTTAACCATATCTTCAAGATTTGCATTGGTGGCGGCAATAATTCTGACATCACTTTTAATGGGTTTATACCCGCCAACCCTTTCAAATTCTTTCTCCTGCAGAACTCTTAAAAGTTTTACCTGGGCAGTAAAAGCCATGTTGCCGATTTCATCCAGGAATATTGTTCCCCTGTCTGCCATCTCAAACTTACCCTGTTTACTATGGGATGCTCCGGTAAAAGCACCTTTTTCATGGCCGAACAATTCACTTTCTATTAAATTTTCCGGTATGGCAGCACAGTTTATCTTTATAAATGCTTTTTTGTTCCTATTGCTGTTAAAATGAAGAGAATTCGCAACAAGTTCTTTTCCTGTACCGCTTTCACCCCTTATCAGAACAGTGGCAGGAGATGAAGATACCTGGGAAATCATATGGAGCACTTCTCTCATCTTATTGGAATTGCCAATGATATTATCAAAACGGTATCTGTTTTCAAGCTGGGATTTCAGTCGAATATTTTCTGTTTTCAGCTGCTCTTTTTCAACCCTGATTTTTTCAATATTAATGACATGATTGGCAACCATGGCTGCAACAACCGATAGAAGTTTTTCTCCTTTTTCCAGAGATATTTTACCCTCAAAGGGGCGGTCCGCACTTATGGCACCAACAATGTGGTTGTCTTTTTTGATTGGCACGCAGATAAAAGAGTATTCCCGGCCTCTATCAAGACCCCTTGAGCCGGTTTTATCCAAGAAGAGTGGTTCTTTGCTGATCTGCGGGACAACAGCCGGTTCTCCTGTCTGGATAACCTGACCGACAATGCCTTCTCCTGGAAGATATTTGACCTTGCTGATTGTATCTTTAGAAATACCATGAGCAATTTCAATTCTGATTTCACCTGATTCAGAGTTGATCAAAAATATAATACCCCTGAACAGGTTCAATGAATCAGATAAAACACTTAACACCTTGAACAGAGATTTTTTCATATCCATGTGCTGGTTCAGAGCTTCACTGATTTCATATAACAGAGAGACTTCTTCAAACGATTTCATTAATATCACTTACCCATAATTATTTTAATAGTGTCTGACCGAAAACCTGATAATTTGTTCAAGTACAAGACGGGAAAAAATTTTAACCACAGACATACAAGTAGTATTTCGAGGATTACCTGCTTTTATAAAATTGGTTTTTACCAACGCCGTAATTGGACAAATTAGTGGTTTTCGGTCGGGCACTAAATAAGACATTGCAATTATATCATCATTATTATAATTGATCTCTATCTATAGCAGTAGATTATTACATAAAACACCACTTCATAACAAGGTGTAATACACCAGTTTACGTTCAAAAATAAAGGATTTCATGAGCAAAAATAAAAAATCTGTGCAAAGGAATGCAAATAAAATTATTAAAGTTTTATTTAAAATCTCTGAAGCAGTCAATAATACCCTCGATTTGAATGAATTGTTTAAGGCAATTCACAAAACTTTAGGGGAAATTATTAATGTTGATAACTTTGCTATTGCATTTCATCATGCCAAGAGAGATTCTATCTCTTTTCCATACTATGTGGATGAAAACGGTGATGATCCTGAGGAAATTTTTAATCTCAGTGAAACCTCCTCTTTAACCGGCCGGGTTATTAAAGAAAAAGCAGCAAAGATGTTTTTCAAAGAAGAGATTTTCCGCTTTGCAAGCAATATAAATCAAGAGCCTTTGGGTGTTGTCCCGGAAATCTGGCTTGGCGCTCCTTTAATTATCAATAACAGTGTAAAAGGTGCTGTTGTGATTCAGGATTATGAAACATCAACAGCCTATGGAAAAGAAGATCTGGATTTGTTAAACTCTGTCTCCCAGCATATTGCCCTTGCTATTGAACGAAAAGAGTCAAAAGAAAAATTGGCAGAACAAAGAAAGATTCTTACAAAAATTATTGAATCATCTCCTGTGGGGATTTGTCTTGTGGAAAACAGGATTTTTAAGTGGGTAAACAATGAAATGCATAAAATATTCGGCTATGAAAAAAAAGAAGATTTTGAAAATTGTGATGTACAGATGATTTATAAATCAGAAACGGACTATAAAAATGCTGAAAAAATTATTTCACATGATTTAAAAAAGAGTGGAAAGGCAGATTTTGATTTTGAACTGAAAAAAAGGGATAATACTATTCTCAATGCCCAGGTTATCATCACAGGTTTTGGCACTGAGAACCCTGTTGAATCTATCATTATGATCATTGCCGATATTTCTCAGCGGGAACTTGCTCAAAAAGAGAGATATGAAAAAGAGAGGCTTCAAGGGGTTCTTGAGATGGCAGGAGCAGTCTGCCATGAGATTAATCAACCCCTTCAGGCTATTTTGGGATATTCAGAATTATTGCTGCTGAGCTCAAAATCGGATGATCTTAAAGATAATAAACTCAATTCCATAAAATTACAGGCACTCAAGCTTGGAGAAATTACAAAAAAAATTATCCAATATTGCACACTATAGTACTCGTGATTATCCCGGAAATACTAAGATAGTTGATATATGGAGTGCCAGCATTGATACTGAACAATAAAAAGAGGCGATATCTTTGAATAAAGGGTTATCACTCTTCAAAAGATATTTTTTCGGCTTGGGCAAGATCGTCGAGATGCCTTTCAATAAAGGCACGCAGTTCTCTGTTCGCATCAAGATTATCTGAATGATAGTTTAAAACCCACCATAGATGATTTATTTTTTTACTATCGTCCTGCCACCTGGATACAGCTTCTTTTATAGCTCCAGGTGTTTTAAAATCAGAAATGATTTTTACATAGAAATCATAACACATGTCCCGAGTAATTGGTTTTAGATCAAGCACCTTGGCTGTATCCCGGTTTATCATTTCTGCCTCCTTGAATATCTAACATATAGGCTGTTTAAGATTTTTGTGCTAACTGTTTTTAATGCAACTCCTCTAAAAATTCAAAAACAGTTAAAGCTGTTTTTAAAAAAAGTATATCAATACCTATTGAAAGTAAAGTGTAAACCCAGAAAAATTAAGTTGCCATAACATGTAAGGATAAGATATGATTTCAATTTTGAATTTTGAAATGTATGATAGTAAGAGAAACATTTACATAATGTCTGTTTTATTATTTTAAGGAAAGGTTATTCAAAGGTTATAAGGATAGTTTGGTTTTGGAAAAAAAAATAACATTTGTGATCGGAGGGTGCAGAAGTGGTAAAAGCTCTTTTGCCCTGGATCATGCCAACAGGGAAAAGGGGACAACCAAAATTTTTATTGCCACATCTGTACCCATTGACTCTGAAATGGAAAAACGGGTTGAAAAACATCAATATGAGCGGGGGGATGAGTGGCAGACAATTGAAGAGCCTGTCAAAATTTATGAGACAATTAATCAATACTCAAAGGATGCCAGTGTGATTCTTGTGGACTGCCTGACATTATGGGTATCCAACCTGTTATTGCACTCCTTTGACCATGATCAGCTTGACAAAGCTGTAAAACATCTGGAGAATTCACTTGAATTATGCAGGTGTCCTGTGTTCCTGGTTTCCAATGAAGTGGGTACAGGTATTGTTCCTGAAAATAAAATAGCAAGGCAATTCAGAGATTTTGCCGGATTTGTCAACCAGAGGATTGCAAAAGCTGCTGACAGGGTTGTTATGACCATTGCAGGAATTGATGTTCAAATAAAACCACGGCAATAGATGAGTAAGCATGCAATATAAATATATTTTCGGGCCAGTTTTATCACGCCGTCTGGGCATTTCTCTTGGGGTTGATCTGGTGGCACATAAGACCTGCAGTTTAGACTGTGTTTATTGTGAGTGCGGGAAAACTACAAATTTGACTCTTGAACAAAAAGAGTATGTCAGGTTCAGTGACATAAAAAAAGAGCTCGATCATTTCTGGACTCATAATGATGACCCGGATTATATCACTTTTTCAGGATCAGGTGAACCAACCCTGAACAACAGGTTAGGTCAGATTATTGAATATATCAAGGATAATAAACCCCATATCAAGACTGCTGTTTTGACCAATTCAACCCTTTTTGATGATCCAGCAGTCAGGAAGGCACTTTTAAAGGCAGATCTTGTAATACCGTCCCTTGATGCTGTATCTAAAAAGGCATTTATCAGGATTAACCGGCCTGATAAAGGTTTGAATATTACTGATAGTTTAAAGGGCATTGAACTTTTTGCCAGAGAATACAAGGGTGAAATCTGGCTGGAAGTTTTTATCCTGCCAGGGTTTAATAACAGTGAATCAGATCTGATGCTCTTAAAAGAAGCCATTAAAAAAATAGATCCTGATCTGGTCCAGCTCAATACTCTGGACAGACCCGGGACTATGACTGATATTGAGCCTGCATCAAAACTTGAGCTTAAAGAGTGAGGGAGATTTTAGGGTTTGGTAATATTGCAATTATTGCAAAAATTGATGAAAATATAAAAGTTGCCCCGAAAATAGAGACAAAAGATATAAAGGCAGCTATTCTTAAGACCATCAGTCGAAGGCCCTGTACAAAACAGGATCTATTACAGCTTCTGGGCGTTGATATGCAAATTTTGGAAAAGAATATAACCATGCTTGAACAAGAAAAAATTATTCTTGGAAAACTTCGGGAACGGGGAATATTTTATCAGACAATAAAAGATGTTAATTCATGAAAAATATTTTTACAGATTTTAGATCTGCTGTTTTATTTATTACTATTCTTCCTGCCGGGAAAAATGTTGCCTACTCTCCAATGGGTATGATCAAGTTTTTTCCTGTTGTCGGATTGATACTGGGTTCAGGCCTTATACTTTTTGATGTGATTGTTTCATGGCTTTGGGCACCTAGTGTTGCAGCAATTCTGGATGTTATTTTCCTTGTGGTTGTGACAGGAGCCTTCCATCTTGATGGCCTTGGAGACACGGCAGATGGTATGTTCAGCCACCGGTCAAAATCAAGAGCACTTGAGATTATGAAAGACAGCAGGACTGGAATGATGGGACTTGTGGCAGTATTTTGCATTCTTGCTGTTAAAGCAGCAGGGATTTATTCCATCAAAACAGGTGAAATCCTTTTTCAAACTTTGATTCTATTATTGATAATCCCGGCATATTCAAGAGCTGCAATGATTTTTGGCATAAAATTTTTAAATTACGGAAGAGACAAGGCTGGTAAAGGTCTTGATTTGTTTGAAAAAGATATTGGACTAAGGGATTTTGTTTTTTTTCTGATTCCAATGGTGATTTCCCTCTTTCTCGGCTATAAAGCTCTGGTTTTAAATTTTGTTTTTCTTGGAACCCTCTGTGTAGTGCTGGGATTTTATAAAAAGAAATTAGGTTGTATCACAGGAGATATGCTGGGTGCAATGAATGAGATAATGGAAGCTGTTTTATTTATAGCAACCGGAGCAGTGATTATTTAATGATTACCGGCCATGGCGGAAATATCAAAGATCTTGCAAAAAATTTATCCTGTTCTATTGATGAGATTATTGACATGAGTTGTAATTTAAACCCTCTTGGCCCCCCTGAAAATATAGAAGATATTATTTGTGAAAATCTTGTTAAAATACAATGCCTGCCAGAACCAGATGCAATCACCATGAGAAAAGGATTTGCAAAATTTCATGGAATTGCTGAAAAATATGTGATGGCAGGTAATGGCACAACCTGGTTTATTTATACCATCCCCAAAGCTGTTAAATCGAAAAAAGTGCTCATTGCAGCTCCTACCTATTCCGATTACAAAGATGCATCTTTTATGCATGGTGTTTTGTTTGAGCACTGTTTTGCAAAAGAGTCAGATATGTTTGATGTGAATGTTGACAAGATATCACGCATGGCAGAAGGGGCAGATACGGTTTTTATCTGTAACCCGAATAATCCGACAGGGTCACTTGTTTCAAGAGATAAACTTGAATATCTTATCCAAAAACATAAAAATACCATTTTTATCATTGATCAGTCATATCTTCCTTTTGTAGATCAGGCAGAAGATATTTCCATGGTGACAAAAACTGAATATAAAAATCTTATTGTCCTCTCTTCCATGTCTAAAATATTCACAATTCCAGGACTTCGCACAGGATTTTTAAGTGCTCAGGAAAAGATTGTTGATAAAATTATGTTTTATTACCAGCCGTGGAGTGTAAATGCAATTGCTCAGGCAGTTATCAAAGATATCTTTGATCATCCTGAAAGAATTGAGCCCTTTTATAAGAAAACAAGAGCATTCATAAAAAAAGAGAAACAGATTTTTCTTGAACACCTTAACACTGTTCAAGGAATGCAAATATTTGATTCCAGCACATATTTTATTCTGGCACGTTTGACAAATAAGACAACATCACAGGAGTTTTGTGCTGAAATTGGGCGGCATAAGGTATTGATCCGGGATTGTTTCAATTTTGAAGGTCTGTCAGGTGAATATGTACGATTTTCCCTGAAAACAAGGCAGGATAATCTCAATCTTGCCAACCTGATAAAGCAGGCTCTATAAAATGTTTGAA
>CAXMTQ010000069.1:0-10302 GCA_964196205.1 uncultured Desulfobacula sp. | reverse complement strand
ATGATGATCCCCTCAAAAAAATCCTCCAGCAAAGGGATTATTGAAAACTTACTAATATCAAGTTCCGGGAAAATATTGCCAATATCTTTTTTTAACCTGCTCATATAAATTTTCCTTTATTGAAAAAGAAATACTTTATATATCATCTTTATGTTAAAATTACTGACACAGATTATACATGCCCATAATAATCTCTGTGTGCAACAACGGAATAGGCATAATCCAAAATAGTTCCCCAAGAGAAGACAGGCATATCGACCTGTTGCTGTATCGCCCTGGCAAACGGCTGCATTCCTGTACACTCGAGCATTATAGCATCAATGCTGGAATGTTTTTTGCAAAAATCCACACAAGCATCAACCATCTGCTGTTTCTGAATTTTATATACTGCTTCAGGTTTTTCCGACCTGACCTCCCAGTTCCAGAGTTTATCAAGTTCAGTGCATCCGTAATCATCACTGGCTCCGGCAATAATATAGTTGCTGTCCGGAGAGATCCCCACTTTTTCAAGATGTGTATCTGTTAAAAATTGTTTTTGATAACAGACAATCCCGACATCTTTTTTGGGTCCAATGATCTGCTGAATAAGGGGAACTTGCAAAAGGCTGGACATGAAAACCGGTATATCGACTGCATCAGCAACTTCAGGTTGAAAATAGGCAAAATATCCGCATTCTGCTGCAATAGCTCTGCAACCCATCTTCTCAAGCTTTTTTGCAGCCTTTAGTATCGGTTTCAGGCAGGCCGATTTGTCTTTATTCCAGACCAATTGTTTGATATCAATCCCTTCTACAATCTCGTATTGAATCGGATAAGGAAAGCCGCTGGCATTTCTAACGTCACCCGGAAACCCGGGATAGACATCATCTAAAATCATGATACCGATTCCCATGCCGTAGCAGGTGTGTTTTTTTCGTGTAAAAATCTGTTTAATTCCAAAATCTCTATTTTGATATTGCATATTTACCTCTATTGAGCTTCTCTATTGATTAGAAAATAAGATACTCATCATACCCAATTTGCAGCCATCCTTTCAAGCTCTTTATGGATTTGTTCCGGCAGGGGTTCTGGTTTATGTTCCTTTATTGTTTTCAAGGTCAAATCTTTAAGTCTCTCATTGAATTGTTTTGACCCGCGAGTTGTCCATGTTGAGAAGGTTGTCCGGTCAAACAGTTTTGAATACCACACATCTCTGAAATGATCCATGGTATGTTTTTCCATAAGATAGTGTCCTCCGGGTCCTACCTTGTCAATCACATCAAGAGCAAGGTGCTCTTCGTCTATCCATATCCCTCTCATGTACCGGTTGACTCTTTCAATTACCTCATCAATCAGGAGCATATATTCAGGGGAGATAAGATTGGAGTGATCCAGCCAGCCGTTGTCATGAACCATGTTGGCACCACTCATGGCGGAAGTTAAACATGAGAATGTCGCCTCCACAGCAGCCTGGGAATCCGGCAGTTTAGCATCAGAACAGCCTGATGTTCCAAAAAAAGGAATATTATAGTAGTGCGCAAGCTGTGCCATGGCAGATGACATGATATTCATCTCAGGAGCACCATAGGAAAAAATTGTTGTGTTCATATCCATAATTGTGGCAAATGCACCATAAATGAAGGGTGCTCCTGGGTTGACCAGCTGAGCAAGAACAATGCCGAACAGTGATTCAGCACTGCCCTGGACAACAGTTCCTGCAAGGGTGGCAGGAGCAGTGCTGCCTGCCTGGGGTCCTGAATAACATACCTGCGGCAGTCCTTTGTCTGCAGCAAAAAGAAGCCTGTCAATAAGGTCATCATTATATGTGAGCGGAGAGATAGGGGCTTGAAAACCAATGATATTGGGCGCATTTATTAAACGCTCTTCATCACCGGCAATAATAACTCCCATTTCATAAATATCTTTCATGGCTTCAATGCTGTTGCAACAGAAAAGCAGAGGCTTGCTGCAGTTTGTTAAAGCCTGTTTGGCGATCAATCTGTCACTAATTGCTGCAGGAGCATCAGAGCATACCCCGATGGTCATAACCCAGGAAAAATTATCTAAGGCATCGGCGAGGATCGAAGTTGTTTTACAATCTTTTAGAGTAAATGGCCGCCGTTGTCCAGTGTCAGGATCAAGGTAGTCAAAAGCATCAATAGTAGGGCCGTACCAGGTATCTGTATCTTTGAGTATCACCTGGTTTTTCCTGCTGCGGTCAAAAAAACTCACCTGGGACGGAACACTGCTCAAGGCCTCCTCAACCACATGGCTCGGAATACGAATCCTGTCACCATCAATGGAGCAGCCGTGACTGTTCAGGATTTCTCTTGCTTTTTCATGGGTAACCTTGAGCCCGGTTCTCTCCATAACGCTTAAAGTAGCTTCATGCATTACCTGAACCTGAGCTGTGGTTAAAAAGTTTTGTCTTGGTTTGATGTGCAGCATGGACTCCAAAACAGAGTCCAAAACAGATTGTCCTGCGGTTTTTTTTGCTGAACCAGCATCTGTTTTACCGGTAACTTGTGATGCAGATGTCATTGTCAGATTTCCTTATTTCCAGGTGGACTGCATGCGGTCCAGCTCTTTGATAATCTCTTTTGATAGTGGTTCTGGTTTATGTTTCATCTTTTCAAGGGTAAGTTCCTGAAGCCGCTGTTCAAAATTTTTTGAACCGGCTTTTTCCCAATTGCTGTAAATTGATCGATCAAACAATTCAGAATAACGGATTTCACGGAAATGCTTCATTGTGTGGGGATCCTGGATAAAATTGCCTGCCGGACCAACTTTATGAATCAGGTCAAGAGCAAGATTTTCGTCATTAATGGGAATTCCTTTCATAAAGTGATCTACGGCATCTACAATTTCGTTGACCAGTACCATGTATTCAGGGCTGGCCAGCGATCCGTGATCCATCCAGCTTCCGCAGTCATGTACCAGGCCTGAGCCGATAGTTGCAGCAGTAAGGCATTGAAACGCTGCTTCTGCACCAGCCTGGGCGTCACAAAATTTTGAATCAGTAGCTCCTGCAGTACCAAAAAATGGCAGCTTATAATGCTGGGCCATTTGTGCCAGTGCCGCTGTCATCATGGACATTTCACATGCACCATATGAAAATACAGTAGTTTTCATGTCCATCACAGTGGTAAAGGCACCGGCAACAAACGGGGCTCCCGGATTTGCAAACTGATGTAACACCAGGCCGCTTAAGGTCTCGGCATTACCCTGTACAATAATGCCTGCCAGAGTTACCGGTGCTGTACCGCCGGTTTGAGGAGCCGGCGAGTTGATCACAGGAATTTTGTTTTCTGCGCAAAAGAGAATTTTATCAACGGCAGGGGCGTAATATGACAGAGGGGAAATAGGCTCGGAATAGTGTAACAGGAAGGGAGTTTTTTCAAAATTTTCTCTGCCACCACAAAGCAGAAGCGCCATTTCAAAAATATCTTTGCTGTTGGCTGTGTCTTTACTGCAAAAAGCAACTGGTTTTTCACAATATTCCATGACATTACGTGCAATGACCCGGTCTGCAACATCTGGAGAAACATCGTCTGCCATGCCGATAAACATACTCCAGTGAAGATGCGGCAGTGCATCGCACAAAGCTGCTGTGACTTTAACATTCTCACTGACAAAACGGCTCCTGATATGGGTTTTGGGATCCATATAATCAACACAGTCCAGGCTTGGTCCAAAAAAGGTTTTGTCCCTCTCCAGAGTAATAGTTCTCTTGCCGGTCCGTGTTCCCAAAACAAGCCTGTGAGGGGCTCGCAAAATTGCCTTCTCAACCATCCAGGAAGGCATGCGTACCCGGTTGCCATCCACTTTTGCACCGTTATCGGAGAGGATTTCTAAAGCACCTTCATGTGGGATATCCACACCGGTTCGTTCAAGCACATCCAGAGTTGCACAATGAATTTGTTCAATCTGCTCTTCATTAATAACCTGGAGCCTGGGTTTAAAATTTAATTCATCTGTTGTCATTCCCATGTTTTATTCTCCTTATATAGTGGATTAAAGTTTGAGCCATGTGCCAACCAGCAATTCTCCAAGTTCCGCATAAACAGCTGGGCAGTCTGTGAAAAAACGAACTCTATAAAATATTTTTTATATTTATTAAAATTTATTTTAAATTTAAAAGATATTTTAATAATTAAACCCTGTCAACCTGTCCTGTTAAGCTGGCATATATAGTTCTTCCTATAAATATCGGATCTCCGCCGGCTGTGGTTGGAATCTTGTCTTTTGTTTCAAGCATAACTTTTTGGCCGCTGGTTCCTGAAGCCTGTGCTTTTTCCCTGACAATTTTGATCAATATTTTCCTGGCAAAAGAGTCAGCATCTTCAAAATTTTTAAATTGATGGGTTCCGGCAATACCTTCCACAATAAACCCTTCCTGATCACCGGGTATGATCCTTATTTGTTTTTTTACGACCACACTGCTGGTAATGGCACCTATGGCATTGGCCACATCTGCATCTTCAGGCAGGACAGCTTCAGCCCCCAAAGGTTTTACAGCTCTGGGAAGAAAATATTTAATGGGAGCACCAATACCTATAACAGGCCGTTTAAGGTTTATTAATACTTCATAATTAGGATTTTTATGAGTCAGCAAATTTTGAATCAGAACTTTACATACAGGGCAGGTATCCATTATTTCAAAATTTGGGATTTTAGAATTTAGGGTTTCAGGATTTATCTCATCATCCAATTGGCGTTTCAAGAGTTCAAGGGTTAATTGGTTAACACCCATATCCAGCAGATACCGGGTTAATTCAGGCATCTCTTTTTTTGATAGAAAACAAAACATCTCACAATACTCTCTGGCAATATCTCTGTCCCACTTAACAAACTGTTCTGTGATATGTAAAATGTCAGTCAGTGTCAGTCCACATCTTATCAGGATAAAATTTTCTTCAAGCCTCTGAAGAGGAAGGCTGCTGTCAGAAAAAACATGGGTTTTCCAGACAAGTTCATCAATGGAGTGGGGTCTTGTTTTCAAAAGGGAGATAATTTTTTCTTCCATGGGAGTCAACTCAAGCTGTTGAACAGAACCTGTGACAGCAAGAATCTGCATCTTTTTGGTGGAGGTTGCATGATGCTGTAAATTCTGGTTTAAAAATGCCAATGCCTCTTTGACATCAGGATACATCTGTCCCAGCCATGCAATGGGTGCCACTCTTTTTGGACCGATAAGAAATTTACCTTTCTCAAATTGGATCAGACTGTCCCCACCAAGACCTGCTGTGCGAATTTCAAGAGCTTTAACATGGGTTCTGTATCCTCCTATATTTGATCCTTTTTCATTCAAACTTACCGAATCTGCAGTTAGAGCAGCTGTATCAGTTGTAGTACCTCCCATGTCCACGACCAGAGCATCTTTAATTCCGGTCAGGTGTCTTGCCCCTGCCACACTGGCAGCCGGTCCTGAAAGAATTGTTTCAACTGGCCGCTGTTTTGCCATGGCTGCACTCATCAAAGATCCATCCCCCTTTACTACAACTATTGGTGCACAAATACCTTGATCTGCCATGACTTTTTCAAGATCTAACAGTAAACCAGCCAGACGAGGAATAATCCTTGCATTTAGCATGGCAGTTGTTGCCCGGGTTTGAAAATTCAGGGAGTCAGACAATTCATGGCCGCAGGTAACAAAGCAGCCTGTCTGTTTATGGATAATCTCTTTAACCTGGATTTCATGTTCAGGGTTAATGGAGCCTGCATAACCGGAGACTGCAAATGCTGTTACCCCATGAATCTTAACCATTTGTGAAGCAATTTGACTTACCTCTTCAGGATCAATGGCAAGGATTTGCCTGCCCGTGATTTCAAGCTGCCCTTTAATAATAGATTTTGGATAGTGTTGTATATTTTTATCAATTCCAAGACCATAGGGCGGCATTAGAATCAGTCCAACCTTTTGGCCTTCATTCTCTACAATGGCATTGGTTGCAAGGGTTGTGGATAAAGAAACCAGTTCTACATTATACAGCTTTTCCTGATCCAGTTTTTTTAAAGCAGAATTGATCCCCAGGGTGAAATCCCATTTTGTGGTCAACGATTTAGCCTTGCAAAGAGTTTGCTTTTTTTCAATGTCATAAATCACAGCATCGGTGTATGTGCCACCTGCATCAATCCCCAAACCGATTTTTATGTAAGAACCACTGTCTGTTGGCTGATCTTCAATCTCTATAACATGGGAGGTATCATTCCTGTTTGTTTTAATATCCAGAATGGGATTGGCAGAGAGGGTGGATTGTATGGCATCAAATTCAATAACATGTTCAGGAGGTACAAACAGAATTTCAGATGTTGAATGGTTGGTTGTGATCATTTTTTTGATCAAACTCTGGCTTCCTTTTATTTTATCATACTTCCATTTGTATTCTGCGGCCATCTCCCTGGCAAATTTTTCATATTTCAGGGATTTCTTTGCACCGGTTTCAATGAAAGCAGCCCTTTGATAGTTTTTCTGCCAGGAATTTAAGAAATCAAAGGTTTGCCGGGCAGCATTTTTACCGTATTTTTCAACAAGATCACTGAATTCTAATTTTTTTTCACCAAAATATGCCCACTGCTTTCTCTGGGACATGGGCTCGGTTTTCTCTTCACACCATCCTGCTGAAAGATAATATGTGCCAGGATACTTTTTAAATTCACTCTTATATGCCTGATCTCCTCCCAGGAACATGGAAATGCAGTCATGCACTTTAGGGATAGTCAGAGGGATGGAACGGGCTTGTATGCCAATGGTTCCTTTGCCGCAGACACCGTATCCAATGATAATACGACGGCCTAAACCCGAGGCTGAAATCTCATCAATGGCAGCCTGAAGTTTTTCTTTGAGCAGTTTTGGATTGTTATGCAACCCTGCTTCCAGAAATTTATATTCAATATCAAGCCCCAGCTTTTTGGCACTATGCTTCATATCAATGGCAAGAACAGCACAGGCAATTACATACAACTTTTTTTTCATTTCAAAAAGGTGTCTCCCTTTTCAAAAGATCCCTCTTTAAAACGGCTGTAGCGTAAGGGATTATCCTTGTTGCCCATTTTTCCAGTGACAATATCCGCTACTCTTTTACCTGCTGCCGGTGCCATCATGACACCGCACCAGTAACCGCAATTCAGATGAAACCCCTCTACTTCATCACTGGGACCAATGATTGGTTTATCATCCGGGGTATATACGTAAAAACCAGCTGACACATCAATATCCTCTGCTTTTAAATTATCGGCAATGGTTTCAAAAAACGGACTAAGGCGGGACGCTCTATATATGGATTCTGCTGCAAAATCCCAATCAGTTGCAATTTCATCTGTGGGGGCACTTTCCGGTTCATCCGGATCTACCCATGCGCACAACAGACCGCCTGCTTCAGGTCGCCAATAGCTGTGATTGACAAGATCTACCGTAAATGGTGCCTCTGCTGGGAGACTTTTATGTGATGTTCTGATATAAGCCTTTTGGCGCTTAACCGTTTTTACGGGTATATTCAATCCAGCCATTTTCCCGATAATACCCGCATAGGGGCCTGCGCAATTTACAACCAATCTTGTCTGAATGGTTCCTTTGTCAGTCTCAACGCCACAGATTCCCTTACCATCTATTTGAAGAGCTGTCACCTGGGTCCGGGTAAAGAATGTTGCATTGCTTGATCCTTTTGCAAATCCATAAGTTGTTTCATGGGTGGATATCCAGCCATCTCTATTATTAAAGGTTGCAGCAAGAGCATCAGGTGCAAGAAAGGGGAAACGTTTATGAAGGTCAGCACCTTTGATAAACTCTGATTCGGGGATACCCATCTCAGCATAGATTTTTACCGCCTTTTTAAGATCCGGCACCATATCAGGGGCATCTGTAACAAAAAGGTAACCTTTCTGAGTAAGTCCGATATCAATATTGGGGAGCTTTACCACATCCCTGAAATTTTCAAACATTTCCACACTGGGAAGAACAAGGTCGGCCATGGCTTTTTCCGTGAACTGAGTCCTGAAACATTCAACACTAGCAGCAGTTGTTAAAGTTGAAAGCCCATCTCTTTTTTCAATGACTATAGTTTTTAAACCTGCCTTTGACAACCAGAATGCAGTGGATGCACCCACTATGCCGCCTCCGATGACAACTGCATCGGTTGTGATATTATTAAAATTTCCAGGATCAATTATTTCACTCATTTTAGTCTCCTTATATTTTCATTCAAACACTTAAACCTAAACTATCAAGGGTTTCTTGTGTCGGAATACCATTTTGATCCCATCCTCTTTTTTTATAATAGGCATCTAAAAGTTTATCAATTTCTTCTTTTTTGATGAAATATCCTCTGTTTGGCCCGCTTGGTGTAGGTTCCTCATAAAATCGTGCAGGCGGATAATCATATTTACGTCCAAAACCTTTTATCTCCCTTGCCCAGATAACTCTTGTCAGGTTCCATATTTTTTCAGATATTTTGATAATATCATCCCAGTCTATTTTTCTCCCGGTTATAACACCATAGAGTTCAGCATAATTTTCAACTTCAAACCCTAACTCCATCATCTGAAGGCGGCAGCATCCTAAAAGGTCAAAGGCAGGTCTTAAATGCTGCGATTCAATGACATAACCTGCTGAATCATCACTGTGAATAACAGCTTTTGGTCTTTTATCACTTTTAGCTCCGGCAGTAATCAAATCATGGACATTGGTGCCGGCACCCACCACATCATGCCCTAAAACCCAGGCACGGTTGTGGTGTGCTCCGACATCTGCAGTCATATATGCAAGCATCATGGAAGGTGCATTGCGGCATTCATATCCTGTCCATTCAAGACCTTTGACATGAATAGCAAATTTTTCAGAGCCTTTTTTAATTTTTTCAGAAGCAATTTTAACCCCCTGGGAAAGCAGATCACCCAAAGCATTTTTTCTCAGACTCATTATATCTAAAAGATAAACAATGGAGTCGAAATCACCAAATTTTATCTCTTTCCCAATCTCTTCTTTTGTAATCAGCCCTTTTTCATAACACTCAATGGCAAAGGCAGCTACAGAAGCTCCTGATATGGTGTCAATGCCAAGTTCATCACACAGATAATTGGCATAGGCGATTTCCTCAATGTTTTTAAGCATGCAGCTGCCGCCAAAAAGTGAGATGGTTTCAAACTCAGGACCTTCCATATAGGCAGTGCCAAGGGTTGTTTTGGTTTTCCCGTATTTTCCACAGGGCGTGGGGCAGCAATAACATGCCTTGTCTGTAATTTTCAGGCGCTCCAATACTTTTTTACCATTAATCATATGGCTGTGGTCTATGTGGGATGTCTGAAAATTTTTAGCAGGAAAGGATCCAACTTCATTGACCCAGTCAGTAATACCGGCTGTACCTTCTGGAGTCCAGCCTTTAAATCCCGGTTTTTCAGCGACTTTTTTAAATGCCTGCTTTCCTTTGGCATATGCTTTTTTAAGATCAAAGACCGGGATGCTGCCAGTGCCTTTTACAGCAATTGCTTTGATATTTTTAGAGCCAAGAACTGCACCAATACCGGTTCGTCCTGCCTGACGTCCGAAATCGTGGGAAATACAGGCAAATTTTACAAGCTTTTCTCCGGCAGGCCCAATGGTTAATATCTGAAAATCTTCACCCAGGTCTTTTTTCATCATCTCTTCACAGGTAAGAGAACCTTTGCCCCAATAGGCTTTGGCATCTCGAATTTCGATGATATCGTCCCTGATATATAAATAGGTTGGTGTTTTTGCCCTTCCGGTTATAACAGCCATATCAAACCCTGCATATTTTAAGGCAGGTCCAAAATGTCCTCCCATGTTTGAGTCAGCATATCCGCCCGTGGCAGGTGATTTTGATCCAAAATGGGTTTTACCGCTGGCTGGAAGAAAATGACCGGACAAGGGCCCTGTGGCAATGATAAAAAGATTATTTTTACCAAAAGGGTCAGTGTCAGGCGGCAGCTCTTCATAAAGAATTTTGGCCACAAAACCTCTGCCACCTATGAATTCCTCACACATTTTGTTTGATAATGGTTCCTTGATAATCTTATCTGTATCAAGATCAATTCTTAAAATTTTCCCTGCATATCCATCCATTATCTGCCCTCCTTTTCGTTTTCTTCCTTATATATCACAATAGCTTCCCTGGGGCAGACTGAAGCACACTCGCCACATAAAATGCATTTTGCCGGGATATAATCTTCATTTTTAACAGTCATGACACCATGGGGACAGGCCTCTACACATGCAAGACACCCAATGCATTCATCATCATTTATTTGATAGATTCCGTCTTGAAGTTCAATAGCCTCTGTCGGGCATACTTCAGCGCACTCACCGCA
>CAXMTQ010000068.1:5332-10321 GCA_964196205.1 uncultured Desulfobacula sp. | reverse complement strand
CCGCAGGAAAAGTAACTGCAACCTACCATGCCGACAACGATGTCAACAGTTTCTATTATGATGTAAACCATAACTTACCTAAATCAGAACGTCGAACGGATCATTGACACGTCATTTGCCTATGATAATAAAACCTTGAAGAGCCGCTTAGCAGACCTTGATCTAATAAAGCATTATAAATTGTCTTTTTTTTAAGAAAAAGAATGCGCCTGATAAGGAAACGGGCAGAACTTTTGGGCCATATGCTGCTACGCTCTGTTATTTTTCCTTTTGATAATTAAGCCAACTTTGTCTGCAATAGTTCGAAGTCTTTTGCCAACAGTCCACAATTTTACTTGATCTAATTGAGTTGAGGGCTAAAAGATGCACATCAACAAAACCGATTCCTCTGCCGTTTAATTTGTTTATATCAATAAAATATAGATATTCGTTAAATTCAATTTGAGGAGCCATTGGCAAGGCTTGTAATAATGAAATAATTTCTTCTCGATTTTTTATATTCTCATACGCCAACTCACCGAAAATGTGGTTGCCAACCGATTTCTTCACAGGCCTTTTTTTACCTGATAAGTTGAAAAAATATTTATTATCAGGTAATCTTCTCTCTTGATGATTTATAAACTGGTTTTATTCAACCATTATATTAAAAGGACAGATCATGATGAAATTTGAACAAATCATTATTGAAAAAGGTGACAATCACGTTGCAGCACTTACCTTAAACCGCCCTGAGAGCATGAACACCTTCAGCAGCCAGATGGCGGCTGAACTTAATCAAGCACTTATTGAGCTGGATGCAGACCAGTCTGTCAGAGTTATTCTTTTAAAAGGTGCCGGCCGGGCATTTTGTGCTGGGATCGATGTAAAGGAACTCGCCGGAAAAACTGCCATTGAATACCACAAATGGATAGAGAACATGGAACACCCCCTGGTTACCATATCAACCCTTAAAACACCTGTTATTGCACAGCTCCACGGAGTTGCCGCAGCAAACGGCATGGGGTTGATTGCAGCCGCAGACCTGGTTATTGCAGCAGATAATTCACGCATGGGTCTTACTGCAATTAATGTAGGGCTCAATTGTGTGGGACCTGTTATTCCTGTTGCAAGGTGCGTAGGACGGAAAAAGGCATTGGAACTCCTGCTGTATGGAAAATTATTAAAAGCACCAGAAGCACTCTCTCTTGGCCTGATCAATAAAATTGTCCCTAAAGATGAACTTGAATCACAAGCCATGCAGTGGGCTGAAGAACTGGCTCAAAAAAGTCCTATAGCCATCCAAATTGCAAAAACTTCTTTTTACCATACCGAAGATATGAATTATGAAGATCAATTTGCCTATATGAATGAATCTTTTGCCAGATTGTGCACCACAGATGATGCAAAAGAGGGAGTCAATGCGTTTTTTGAAAAACGCAACCCTATCTGGCAGCAGAAATAAATCAAACAGTAACTCTTCAATCCTCTGATCTCTTTTTGGAATATATCTATTTTTTCAAAAAGAGATCAAATAATGCAATTTCATAGGAGCAAAATTATCTACCACTAATATCAATTACCTGCACAAATCAACTCCACTTTATTCCACTTATAGCAGACAAGCCCTGATAATATATCTTTCCCAAAATTTTTATTGTCTATTACTTCAAAATTGACATCTCCTGTCAATCGACAACTCCACACCATTATATTTTATAGATTCACCAAAAACAATTAATATAATTAGTGATATAACTGTTTTAAAAAAAAAAATTAATTTTTTGCTTGACATAACTTATATTTTTCGTAAAAGTGTGGATCAAGGTGGTGGAAAGTGGATGTTAATGTAATTTAAACAAGGCTTAAATAAGTGTTTCGATCAAGCTCCTTTCATACAATTGATGCTAAAGGCAGGATCATTATTCCGTCAAGGTTCAGGAATATCCTTAAATCAGATAAAATCTATGGTGTCATGGTTTCAAACAAGGATGACTGCTTATACGCTTATACTTTCAGTGAATGGGAAAAAGTTGAAAGCAAGATCTTATCAACAAAAACCAATGCCATGGCAGATTTTAGAAGATTTTTCCTTGGCAATTCCTGTGAATGTATGTGTGACAGGCAGGATCGCATACTGATCCCGAAAAGTTTAAGAGAATATGCAAATCTTGAAAAAGATATTGTTCTTGTTGGCAATCTGGATCGTTTTGAAATCTGGGACCGGGGTCAATGGGATAAAATCAATAAAGAGATGGAGCAAAAACTTAAAAAAGAGGAAGTAAAAGAGGAAATAGCTTCCCTGGGGCTGTAGTACAATGGGATTTGAGCATAGGTCTGTAATGTCTGACGAGGTGCATGAATACCAGAATCTTAAACCCGGAAATATTTGTGTTGACTGTACTCTGGGTGGAGCAGGTCATGCACTTGCAACAATACAGCAGATACTGCCGGACGGGATACTAATTGGTATTGATCAGGATATGGATGCCATTGCCCATGCAAAAGAAATCTTAGCTCCTTTTAAAAAAAATGTGCGCCTGTTTCACAATAATTTTATCAATCTTCCATCAATATTGAATTCAAATGGGATACAAGGCGTAAACTCAATAGTTCTTGATCTTGGTTTTTCATTGAACCAACTGAAAAACGCCGGGCGCGGATTTAGCTTTAATAAAAATGAACCATTGGATATGCGAATGGATATTCGAAATGATCTGACTGCTTCAAAAATAATTAATTCATACCAGGAAAATGAGCTTGCAGACCTTTTCTTTAAATTTGGTGAAGAAAAATTTTCAAGGCGGATTGCAAAAAGAATTGTGGAAACAAGAAGAGATAAAGACATCAATACAAGTTCTGAACTTGCACAGATAGTTAAAATGGCCATTCCGGCAAAAAACGTGTTCAGTCAGCGTATTCATCCTGCAACAAGGGTATTCCAGGCATTGAGGATTGCAGTAAACAGAGAGTTGGAAAAACTTGAAAAATTTATGGATAGAGTTCCATCCCTTCTAAAAAAGGGAGGACGTCTGTGTGTTATCTCTTTTCACTCCCTTGAAGATCGGATCGTAAAGCAGGCATTACGCAAATTTGAAGAGGGCTGTACATGCCCCAAAGAGCTTCCTGTCTGTTTATGTGGCTTTATTCCAACAATGAAATCAGTTTTCAGAAGGCCATTAATTCCCACAAGAAAAGAAATTGAATTAAACCCCATGGCAAGAAGCTCAAAACTGAGGGTAGGACAAAAACTTTAGCATATGACAATTAAAAATAACATACAAAGAAAAATTATACCGCCTAAAAAGGCTGGATTCCATTGGATTGTTATTATTTGCATAATCTTTTGCGAACTTTTGGCTTATACCTGGGTCAGAACAGAATCCACCCAGACCATCCTGCAGATATCCACTCTCCAGAAAACACTTGCAGAAAAGAGTGACTATCAAAAGGCTCTATCCATTGAAAGGAACCGCCTGAAATCAGACGAACGAATTACAAGGATTGCAAAAACCAGATTAAATCTTTCAACTGTCACTATAAATCAGACAATATATTTTCCAGCACCAGGCACCAAAGGAAAGGAGTATTAATGTCAAAGGATTTTAACAAAGGGATCAAACAGCGAATCATTTTCATCCAGATTCTGATTGTTGCAATAATTTTCCTGCTTGGAGCAAAGTCCTTTGATATTCAAATCTTTCAAGCTGAGAATCTCACAAAAAAAGCTGAGAATGACTATGCAAGTTATATAACCATTAAAGGAGAAAGAGGACAGATCCTTGACAGAAAAATGTATGAACTTGCAACTTCCATTGATGCCATTTCCATTACTGCCTGTCCAAAAAAAATAAAAAATCCTCATATTGTTGCCCAAAAGCTTTCCAAAATTTTGGGTATCAATAAAAAGAGACTTCAAAAAAAACTTTCCACAAAGCATATGTTTGCCTGGATAAAAAGAAGAGTTCCCCCTGACCAGGCCAATGAGATAAAAAAATTGAACCTGCAGGGAATCTATTTTGAAAATGATTCAAAAAGATTTTATCCCAACAAAAATCTTGCCGCCCAGATTATAGGATTCACAGGAAATGACAATACCGGGCTTGAAGGTCTTGAGTTTAAGTATAACTCTTTTCTTGAAGGCAGCAGTTCAAAAATAAGGATCAAGCGGGGTGGGAATGGAGGAATTCTGAATCTTGATAAAAAAAGAAGAGTGGATTTAAAAGGGAATTCAATAGTTTTGACCATTGATAAGAAAATACAATTCTTAAGTGAACAGGTCCTTGAAAAAACTGTAAAAGAACATAGGGCAAAATCTGGAATGGCTCTTGTAATGAGGCCTACAACAGGAGAAGTCCTCTCCATTGCTCATTTCCCTGAATTCAACCCTAACAATTTCAAGGGATATGATAATACAATTTTCCGCAATCGTGCGGTTACAGATGCATTTGAACCAGGGTCTGCCATGAAAGTTTTTACGGCAGCAGCAGCGCTTGAAAAAGGTCTTGCCCCAAATTCCATCTTTTTTTGTGAAAACGGCACCTATAAAATAGGGACTTTTACCATACATGACACCCATTCCCATGCATGGCTTTCCATTAACCAGATAATAAAATTCTCAAGTAATATAGGAGCGGTAAAAATTGCTGAAGCCATTGGAAATAAAGTTTTGCACAATTACCTTGCAGATTTTGGATTTGGAGATAAAACAAAAATTGCAAGTCCTGGCGAAACATCAGGCAGGCTTATTCCATATAATAAATGGTCTAAAATAGATAGAGGTGCCATCTCTTTTGGTCAGGGAGTATCAGTTTCAGCTATTCAGCTTTTAAGTGGTATCAGTGCCATTGCCAATGATGGAAAACTTATGAAACCCATGCTGATTAAAAAAATTGTATCCAACAAGGGAAAAACACTTCAGGCATATCATCCTCAAATCATACGACAGGTTATATCTAAAAAAAGTGCTCTTCAGGTTAAAAACATGATGAATCTTGTGGTGGAAGATGATGG
>CAXMTQ010000068.1:0-5322 GCA_964196205.1 uncultured Desulfobacula sp. | reverse complement strand
TAAAGGCAGCTATTGAAGGATATACAGTGTGCGGAAAAACAGGAACTGCTCAAAAAGCATTAAAAAACAAAAAAGGATATTCCAAGGAAAAATACACTTCGATTTTTGCAGGTTTTGCACCAAAAAACAATTCTGAACTTGCAATTCTTGTGGTCATTGATGAGCCCAAAAAACAATATTATGGCGGAGATGTGGCAGCTCCTGCATTTAAAACCATTATGGCTGAATCATTTAATTATCTGAATATAGCCCCGGAAAAAAACAAAACCATGATTGCTTTATTATCTTCCGGAGAAAAAGAATGAAACTCTCCTCTCTGATAAAAAATTGTGTATTGGTATCATCTGCAGATTTCAAGGCGGAAATGGCCTATGATCCTGAGATATTATCCATTGCTTCAAACTCTGAGAAAGTAAAACAGGGTACACTTTTTATTGCTGTTAAGGGTTTTATAGCAGACGGACATGATTATATTTATCAGGCCTTTACAAAGGGTGCAACTGCTGTACTGGCACAATACAAACCAGAAAACCTGAAAAACAGCGACCGTATTTTTCTTGTTGAAAACTCACGACTTGCAATGGCATCTGTTGCTAACAGGTTTTATGGCAATCCATCTAAAGATATGACTCTTGTTGGCATCACTGGAACAAATGGCAAAACTACAATTACATGGATTCTTGAAAATATTTTCAAAACCTGCGGATTTTCAACTGGTGTTATTGGAACAGTGAATATCCGGTACAGCGGCAAAGTATATGATAACCCTGTAACAACACCTGACTCCATTGATCTTCAAAAAACAGTTTATAAAATGAAAATGGCAGGCATAACCCATGTGATCATGGAGGTCTCCTCGCACGGGCTTGATCTTAACAGAGTGGATTTTTGTAATTTTAATATTGGTGTGTTCACCAATCTGAGCCAGGATCATCTCGATTATCACAAAAACATGGATGAATACTTTAATTGTAAAAAAAGATTTTTTACCCAATTGCTGGGATCACACAAAACACAACAAGCCCTTGCTGTCCTGAATATTGATGACTCCAAAGGGGAATTTTTATCAAAATCCCTTAACTATAAAACAATAAAAGTAAGCATCAAGAAAGAGGCTGATATTTTTGCCAGGGATGTAAAGAATAGCATTCATGGACTCTCCGGAACCATATGCCTGCCTGATGGTTCTTTCAAGTTTGTATCATCACTCATTGGCAAATTTAACCTGGAAAATATCCTTTGTGCAGCTGGAGCTGCCCATGCTTTAAATATAAAACAAAAACATATTAAAAAAGGCATTGTGGAGTGTAAGAAAATTCCCGGCCGTCTTGAACAAATCAATAACTCCATTGACAGGTTTTTATTTGTGGATTATGCCCATACCCCTGATGCACTTGACTCCATCTTAAGGGCATTAAGAAAAGTTTCTCCCAAAAGAGTCATAACTATCTTTGGGTGCGGCGGTGACAGAGATCGTTCAAAACGTGCTTTAATGGGAAAAATTGCGTGTAATCACAGCGACGTTTCCATTGTAAGTTCTGATAATCCAAGAACAGAGAATCCTGATTCAATCATAGCTGATATTCTTCAAGGTTTGAATAATTTTGATGAACTTTCAAATCATGATCTTAAATCTTCTCCTTTGAAAAAAGGATATATTATTGAAACAGATAGAAAAAAAGCCATTCAAAAAGCTCTCTTGATTTCACAGCCCAAAGATATAATTATTGCTGCTGGCAAAGGTCATGAAAATTACCAGATCACAAACAGCGGAACCATTCATTTTGATGATAAAGAGGAATTTGAAAATGCAGCCATTAACTTTGCAGATAGATTAAACCCCATTGCCTGGACCATTGATGATCTTGCCAAAGCACTGGGTTGTGATCCTGTTTTTTCAATAAATCAAAAAGATTACAAATTTATCAGAATCGTTACAAATTCAAGAACAATAGAAAAAACAGATCTTTTTCTTGCCCTGAAAGGTGAAAATTTTGATGGCCATACATTTATAAAAGAACTGGTTCATAAAGGCATAAAAGGTTTTATAACTCAAAAAGGTTTTATTGATACCCTTGATCAAGACAGAATAAAAGAATTCCAGAAAAACAATTTATTAATCTTTGAAACCAATAACACCCTGACAGCTCTTGGGAAATTAGCCAGATATCAAAGGCTGAGGTCCAAAGCCAAAGTAGTTGCGATTACAGGCTCCAGCGGAAAAACGACCACAAGACAAATTACTGAAGAAATCTTTAAAACCCGATTTCATACCCTTGCAGCCAAAGGAAATTTTAATAATGAAATCGGCCTGCCCCTGACTCTTTTAAATCTTTCACATGCCCATGAATGGGCAATAGTTGAGATGGGCATGAACCATGCTGGTGAAATATCCAGGTTAAGCCGGATTGCACTTCCGGACATTGCCATTGTAACAAATACTGCTGAGGTTCATCTTGAGGGACTTGGCTCAGTAAATAATGTTGCGAAAGCCAAAGCAGAAATTTTTGAAGGTTTAAAAAATAATGGGACTGCAATCATTCCAGGCAGCGATCCACGGCGTAACATCCTTGAAACAAAAGCAAAAGAGAATATAAATATTAAAAACTATCTTTTCTTTGGTTCAGATCAAAACTGTGATATCTGCGGATGTACTATAAAAACAAGCACTGGTTCAACTCAATTCTCAGTTAAAATCGGTGATACTGAAAATCAATTTTCCATTAACTCCCCTGCCATTTTTATGGTTGACAACTCTCTTGCTGCAATCTGCGCTGCCATGGCTGCGAAAATTGATATTAAAAATATACAGACCGGAATCAAGGCTTTTACTCCTGTTTCAGGAAGAATGAATATCTATAAGCTCAGTGAATCAATTAATATTATTGATGACACATACAATGCAAATCCTGCTTCAGTCACTGCAGCCTTGATTACATTAAAAAGTATGAGCAAAAATAAAAAAAACATTGCTGTTCTCGGCGACATGCTGGAACTTGGAAAAAAATCAGACAAACTTCACTGGCAAATCGGTAAAAAAGCAGCTCGCCTTGGAATCAATAAACTGTTTGTTTTTGGTCCCCAGGGGAAACACACAATTAAAGGAGCACTGGAAAACCGGTTCCCTTCAAACAATATATACCATGGAACAAAAGATAAAATAGCTCAAAAAGTGCTGGAAAATGCAAATTGCGATACCTGGCTTCTTGTTAAGGGTTCAAGAGGCATGGCAATGGAAACCGTTATAAAAGAACTTCAAGAGAGATTAGCAGTCAATTCCCTTAAGAAGGAGGATTATGAAAAACTTTAAAGAGAGACGCGGGGTTAATGACAGAAGAAAATTCAACTACACGGCCTATTCCCCGGAAAGAAGGACAGAACAGGACAGAAGGGCGGTTAATATGGAAAGATTCAGACGCAAGGTGGCATAGGATTCAAAAGGATGCTTTACGAATTTTTATATCCATATCATGTTGATTTCACATTCTTAAATATATTTCGGTATATTACCTTCCGAACTATTTATGGAGGACTGACTGCTTTTCTGATCTGTTTTTTTTTCGGACCCTTTGTAATTAAAAAACTCTCCTTGATGCAGATCGGACAAATCATACAAACCAATGGGCCCCAGTCTCACATGGGTAAGCAGGGCACGCCGACAATGGGCGGAATATTAATCCTTTTTGCCAGCTTTATATCCATTGCAATATGGGGAAATTTGTCCAATCATTATGTAAATATTCTTCTTCTCTCTTTGTTGTTTTTTGGGTTCATCGGATTTATTGATGATTATCTCATGCAGGTTAAAAAAAGGAATATGGGATTTTCTGCCAAAGGCAAATTTTTTATCCAGATATTGTTCGGCCTGATTATCAGCTATCTGATTTATCAATGCCCGGATTTTAATTCCAGGCTTACCATTCCTTTTTTCAAGGATGTCTCTCCTGATCTTGGTATTTTTTATATTCCTTTTGCCTGTCTTGTTATTGTGGGTACTTCCAATGCTGTAAACCTGACTGATGGTCTTGACGGCCTTGCAATCGGACCATATATCGTTGCCAGTGCAACTTATATGCTCTTTGCATATGTTGCAGGCCATGTTCAAATAGCTGAATATCTTAATGTAAAACATATTGCAGCTGCCGGTGAAACAGCAGTTATCTGTGGAATTCTGGCAGGAGCAGGCCTTGGATTTTTATGGTTTAATTCACACCCTGCACAGATTTTTATGGGTGATTCAGGTTCTATTCCCCTTGGTGCAATTCTTGGAACCATTGCTGTGATAACAAAACAGGAAATTCTTCTGGTTATTGTGGGTGGATTGTTTGTGATAGAAGCCTTGTCCGTTATTATTCAAGTATCATATTTTAAACTTACAAAAGGGAAGAGAATTTTCAGGATGGCACCATTGCATCACCATTTTGAGCTTAAAGGATGGCATGAATCAAAGGTGATTGTAAGGTTCTGGATAATATCCATTACTCTGGCATTAATTTCATTGAGTACCCTGAAAATAAGGTAAATTAATATGATTGAAATACATTTCCCATATTTTCTCATAATCGGCCTTGGCACATCTGGAATTTCCATGGCTAAATTTTTACGCTCCAAGGGTAAAAATGTAATTGCAACAGATATTGAGGAATCAAAAGCGGATATTGCAAAAGAGCTCAATGAAATTGGCATTAAAACTCAAATTGGTTTTCACGACCAGAATACCTTTAACCAGGCAGAAATAATGATTCCAAGTCCGGGGATCCCCCTGACCAATAAATTTATAAAAACTGCTTTAAATAAAGGAGTTGATATAACAGGTGAGCTGGATATTTTCACAAAATATAATGATCTTCCCATAATTGCCATTACAGGCACAAATGGGAAAACCACAGTCACCACCCTGATCGGTGACATGCTCAAACATAGCAAAATGAACCCTTTTGTGGGAGGCAATATTGGGACCCCCCTGGTTGAATCTTTGATGGATGAAAAAAAAGCAGAAGTTATTGTTGCTGAAATTTCAAGTTTCCAGTTAGACATTTCAAAGCAGTTCAAACCTGATGTTGGAGTACTTTTAAATATATCTCAGGATCATCTTGACCGCTATGAAAATTATGCAGATTACACAGATTCCAAATGGTCTGTTTTTAAAAATCAAAGTTTTGCAGACAAAGCTGTGATTAATCGATCCATTCACGGTTTTTATAAAAAATCTCAAAAATTAAAATCAGAACTTATTACATTTTCTTCAAATAAAAGTAATTTTGAAAAATGCAACGCCAAAATTGATTTAAAAAATATTGAGATTAAAACTAAAAATTATAA